>CANEDU010000019.1 GCA_947426355.1 uncultured Adlercreutzia sp.
TGCCCGTCGCGAGACGCTTGGTCCCGACGTGAGTCACCGGGAAATACGGCTGGTGATCGAGTACGATTCGAATTCTGAACACCTGACGCCGTTTCAAATAGCGCGTGATGCCTCTAAACGGATGGCGCTTGAGGCCGACGGCTACAAAGTGATCTCGGTGACTACCCGGCAGCTTGCCGACGCGAGAGAAATGCGGAACGTGGCTGATCAGGCGAGTGGGCACTTGGGGCGCCGCCTCCAGATAAAGGCGAAACGGTTCCAGGATTCCCATCGAGTGCTGTATGCAACAGGCTGGTCGTTGGGGCGCTATCACCGTCGACTGTGGCTTGAGGGCGGTCGCGCTTCGGACGAGATGTAAGGCGGTTGCCTTTGGGTTGGGAGTGGAGCGACTCTCTTTGCGTTTGTTGCCGGGAAATGAGAAGAAAAGCACGGTTTTCGTAGACTTTTGAGTGGTTTATGGGTTGCAACTCTGAAATTTCGGGATGTTTTCCCAGGTAAATCGATTGTCATGATGACAGAGGGGAAGTCAGAATTACGAAAACCGTGCTTTTCTTCTCAATTTGCAACAGGGAAGTGGTGTTATGACGGCGCCGGCAGGCCGTTGGCGGGCGATGGGGAAAATAGGGGCTTGCGCGATCAGGTTTCTGTGCTAAAGTACACGCAGCAATTGAATATACCTTAAACCGATGAGGCGAAGATCAAGCCATCCGGGCACTCACAGAGAGCGGGCGCAGCTGAGATTCCCGCAGAACGCCAGAGGGTAAATGGATCGCCGAGGGAAAGGGGAAAGGCTTATTCGCAGTTTGTTCCTGCGAGGCCGAGTATCTGGACCGTGAGCCTGCGTTAAAGGCAGAGCGGGTGATGGCCCGTTCACGAGAGGATTCGCTTGGCGAATCAATTAAAGGTGGCACCGCAGATCAAGGGATCTGTCCTTTAAGCGAAGGACAGATCCCTTTTTGTTGGGTCGGCCGGGAACTCTCGAAGGCGTCGGATACGGGGCAATTGCTAACACAGGAAACGCTCGCGGAAGGCGAGCACGAGGGGCGGCGAGGAGCCGCCCGAGAAAGGACTGATTGACATGGCAGAACTCCGTATGACCGCCGACGCTGAGACCGCTCCCGCCTCCGCTGCCGCCGGCGCCAAGCGCATCGTGGCCGTTGCCGAGAAGAAGGGCTTGGGAGTGCAGGACCTCATCCTGGTGGCCGTGCTGCTGGCCGCCGGCGCCGTGCTGAAGCTGACCGTGGGCAGCTTGCTGGCCTCCTTCGGCATGAAGCCGAACTTCGTCATTGCCGCCTACTGCCTGGCTATTATCCTCATCCGCCCGAATTTGGCCCAGTCGCTGGCCATCGGCCTTATCGCGGGTTTGGTGTGCCAGATCCCGATGCTGAACGCCACGCCGCTTCTGAACATCCCCTCGGAGCTTCTGGGCGCGCTCGCCTGCGGCCTGCTCATCCGCGTTCCCATGAAGATCGGCAAGCTGGACGTGAACCCGCTCGTGAACACCTTCGTCGCCACCTGCGTGTCCGGCTTTACCTTCGCGGCGCTGTCCACCTACATCAACGTGGTGTCCGTCGGCGGTGACTTCGCCGTGGCCATGGCAGCCTACGTGGCCATCGTGCTGGGCACTGCCACCTTCAACTGCATCTTCGTGCAGGTGCTGGCCATGCCCCTGAAGAAGGTGCTGAAGCGCTAAGCGGCTCGCTTCTCGCGTCCCCGACGAGTTTCAATTAAGTAAGAAAGGTCATCATGATCGAGTTCAACGAGTTCAGCTTTCGATACCGGGAAGGGGCCGAGCCGGTGGTGCGCGACATCACGCTGGCTATTCCCGACGGGTGCTTTGTGGGCATCACCGGTGCGGCTGGCAGCGGCAAGTCCACCCTCACCTATGCCGTGAACGGCATCATCCCGCACTGCTACCCGGGCGATTTCTACGGCTCGGTGACGGTGGAGGGGTGCGACACCGTAGACACGTCGCTCACCGACCTGTCGCGGCTGGTGGGCAGCGTGTGCCAGGACATCGACTCTCAGATGGTGTCCACCGTGGTGGAAGACGAGATCCTCTACGGCCTGGAGAACTTCGCGGTGCCCAAGGACGAGATTCCCGGGCGCGTGGACGAGGCGCTTGCCGCCATGGGCATTGCCGATTTGCGCGACCGCACCATCGACAGCCTGTCGGGCGGCCAGAAGCAGAAGGTGGCCGTGGCCTCGGTGATCGCGCTGCGGCCCAAGGTGCTCGTGCTGGACGAGCCCACCGCCGAGCTTGACCCGGCCTCGTCGGTGGCGGTGTTCGACCTGCTTTCCCGCTACGCCCGTGAGAACGGCACCACCGTCATCGTGGTGGAGCAGAAGATCGCGCTTCTGTCCGACTACGCCGATATGCTCGTCATTGTGGATGGGGGCCGCATCCGCTTCGCCGACACGCCCGACGCGGTGCTGGCCCATTCCGATGAGCTTCTGGCCCTGGGCGTGAACGTGCCGCGGGCCACTACGCTCGTGAACGCTCTGGCGGCCCAGGGGCTCTACGAGGGCCCGGCGGTGCGCAACGTGGCCGGTGCGGCCGCCGTGTGCAAGGAGGTGCTCGCATGATCGAGTTCAAGAACGTCTCGGCGTCCTACGACGGCGAGCTCGCGGTGCTCAACGACGTGAGCTTCACCGTGAACGACGGCGACTTCGTGGCCTTCGTGGGAACCAACGGCGCGGGGAAGTCGACCACCATGCGCCTGGCCAACGGGCTTCTGAAGCCCACGGCGGGCGAGGTGCTGGTGGACGGGGTGCCCACCACGGCGCTGAAGACGAGCGAGCTGGCTCGGCGCATCGGCTTTCTCTTCCAGAATCCCGATCGGCAGATCTGCTGCAACACCGTGCGCGAGGAGCTGCTGTTCGGTTTTGCGGCACTCGGCGAGGAGGGTCCCGCGGCCGAGGCGCGGGTAGATGCCATCATCGAGCGCTTCGGGTTCGAGGCGCAAGCCGAGCCCTACCTGCTGAATCGCGGCACGCGGCAGCTTTTGGCGCTCGCCTCCATCATCGTGCTGGCGCCGCCCACCATCATCTTGGACGAGCCCACCACGGGTCTGGACTTCCGCGAGTGCGTGAAGGTGATGGAGGTGGTGCGCGACCTGAACGAGGCCGGCACCACGGTCATCATGGTCTGCCACGACATGGAGGTGGTGGGGGACTTTGCCCGCCGCGTCATCGCCATGACGGCCGGGCGCGTAGTGGCCGACGGCGCCACCTTCGACGTGCTGCGCGACAGGCGCGTGCTGAAGGAAGCGCACATCTTGCCGCCCCAGGTGACCGAGGTGTCGCTCATGCTCGGTCGCGGGGAGGAGTGCCCCGCGCCGGTGGCCGCGGCGAACACGGTGCCCCAGATGGTTCAGGCGCTGGCCGCGGCGCGCGGCGTTGAGGCGACGACGGTGGAAGTGGAGGCGATCGGCTAATGGCGAAGTTTCTGGAATACGTGCCGGGGGACAGCTTCCTGCACCGCATGAACCCCTGCGCGAAGCTCATCGGCGCCGTGCTGTTCGCCATCGCCTGCTTCGTGACGAGCAATCTGGTCTTCCTCGTGGCCATGCTGGTCGTGGCGCTGGGGCTGGCGCTGTACTGCGGCATGGGCCGCGAGACGGCGGGGCTGTGCAAGGCGGTATTCGCGTTCTCGCTCATCTTGGCGGTGGTCATCCTGCTCACCACGCCCCACGGCGCGCAGCTTGTGCCGCTGCCCTGGGGATACATCGGCACCGGCAGCCTGCTGGCGGCCGTGACTGTGGTGGTGCGCCTTATGGCGGCGGCCATTCCGCTGTTTCTGGTGTTTTACGTGACCAAGATGAACGACATGACGAACGCCGTGGTGAAGCAGCTGCACGTGCCCTACAAGTACGCCTTCACGTTCACGAGCACGGTGCATTTCATTCCCGTGTTCATGAACGACATGGCCGGCATCATGGAGGCCCAGACGGCCCGCGGCGTGGAATTCGACGGGTCGTTTGTGAAGAAGGTGCGCCTCATGGTACCGCTGTGTGTGCCGCTGCTGGTGGGCTCGGTGCGCAAGACGAACTCGGCCGCCATTGCCGCCGAGGTGCGCGGCTTCAACCTGCGCACTCGCGAGAGCGGCTACAAGGAGTACCCGATGCGCGCCGGCGACTGGGCTGCGCTGGCCGTGTGCGCCCTGCTGGTGGCCGCCGGCATCGCCGTGGCGCTGCTGGGGTAGGGGCTGCAGGCGCTTCTTCAGCGAATGGAGAAGAACTTGGCCAGCTTGGTGCCCAGAGGGCCCTGGGTGAGCAGGAGCTTCACGGCCATAAAGGCCGCGATGCCTGCCGCGAGTGCGATAAGGAGGCCCGGCAGCCCGAAGGCGGCGCTCACGATGGCCGCCACGGCGAGGGCCGCCAGGGCCACCAGGATGAGCGTGCGGTGCACGGTGCGCCGGAAGCGGTGCCAGGTGGCCACGGGGAAGGGCGAGGGCGCGGCCTCGCCGTGAAGCGGGGTGCCGCACAGGGCGCAGCGGGTCAGGTCGCCTGTGTAATCCAGGTTGCAGCGGTCGCAATGCCTCATAGTCGCACCTCCGGTTTGCCCACGCGGCCCTGGTCGCGGGCGGGCGCTCGGCCCGCATGGTCGCGCCAGGTGGCGCCGATGGCGGCGAGGCGATCCTCCAGCGTCGATTCCTTGAGCGTCGCATCCACCTGCGCATCGTCTTTGTTAAGGGCCGCCCAGCCGGAGAGGCCCTCGGCGTCCAGCACGCGCACGAGATGGCGCGCGGCGCGCAGGCTCACGAAGCGGCTGGAAATGCCGATGCACAAGTCGTCGCCGCAGGTGCACAGGATGAAATTGAGCCCTGCCGGCGAGGTGAGAGCGCTGATGCCCTCCACGTAGGGCGCCACCGCCGCATCGAGCGTCACCCGCCCCAGGCTGGATACGGTGCACGTCACCTCGCGGTTGGCGCGCCAGGCGGCAAATCCCAACGCCGCGTCCTTCAGCGGCAGCGGCACTGCCCGCACGAGCGGGTTTTTCTCTAGTTTCACCATGCGCATCACGCGGCGCTTCAGGGCGGTCGGCTGGGTGCCAGCGGAAAGCTGCTTTTGCACCTGGGCGGCGATGACGCCCAAGGGCTCGTCGGTGTTCCCTGGCACGTAGGTGACGTAGGCCAACCCGAAGAAGTTGCGCAGGGTGGTGGAGCCGAAGAGCGCGCGCAGATCCACGGGCACGTCCATGTGGATGGCGCGCCCGCGCTCGTCGGGCGGCATCTCGCGGCGCAGGGCGCAGATGACCGCGGCAATGAGGTAGCTCGTCACCGTGGCGCCCGCCTGCTTCGCGGCTGCGTGCACGGCGGCGGCCGAGTAGTGCAGCTCCAGATAGACGGGGTCGTCGGCGTCTTTCCATCCCGTGAGGTGGAACACCTTGGGCGTCTCGTCGCTGCCGGCGGCGGTGCGGTCGTAGTGGACCGAGAAGCTGTCCTCGGTCTTCGATGCCTCGTCGCCCGCATAGGGCGCCGGCGCGGCGCTCGCTCCGTAGCGCTCGGCCACGTAGGCCGCCAAGAGCGCCTTCACGAACTCCAGCGTGCCGCGCCCGTCGGAGATGATGTGGGACACCTCAACATTGATGCGCCGGGCGTGGTAGGTGACGCGGAAGAGCACGCTTGCAGGGTCGGCGTGCAGGTTGTAGCAGACGGGCAGCACCTCGGGTCCGATGCGCGGAGCGCTCGGGGCGGGCACCAGGTAGTGCCAGAACAGGCCGCTTCGCAGGCACACATTGAAGCCGGGGAACAGCGCCACGGCCGCATCGAGCGCCCGCTGCAAGGCGGCCGGGTCCACCTCGTCGGTCATGGTGGCGGCGATGCGGAAGATGGTCTGGGTGTTTCCGCCGGCTTGGGCGGCGTAGAACTTCCCGACGTTGTCTAGTCGGTACCAAGCAGGGGCATCCATGGGCTCTTGCCTTCTTCATCGAGGGACGCGCCGTCGAGGAAGTGCTCGATGAGGCGGTAGGTGTCGCGCACGAGCGAGAATACCGAAGGATAGAGGAAGTACCCGTGCACCGCGTCGTAAAGGCGGAAGCACTCCACCTCATTGCCCTCAGCCTCAAGGCGCGCGGCGAAGGCCTCGCCCTCGTCGCGCAGTGGGTCGTACTCGCAGGTGATGACGAGCGTGCGGGGCAGATCGGCTAGCGAGCTTGCGATGAGCGGCGCGAAGCGGGAGTCGACGAAATCCTCGGGTTTCGACAGGTACAGATCGATGTAGTCGACGATAGTCTGGCGCGTGAGGATGTAGTCCTCGCCGTTGTCGCGCACCGAATCGAAGATGGTGGTCTTGCTGTGATCGTTATAGGTGAGCGGGTACAGCAGGATTTGGGTGCGGGGAGCGAAATCGCCGCGCTCGCGGGCGAGCAGGCTTACCCCGGCGGTCAGGTTGCCGCCGGCGGAATCGCCCATGAGCACGATATGCTCCGGGTCAACATCGGCGATAAGCTCGCCGGCGAACAGCTGGCGGGCCACCTCGTAGCTGTCTTCGAGAGCCGCGGGAAAGCGGTGCTCGGGGCTGCGGCGGTAGTCCGCGGCCAGCACGCGACGCTCAAGCTTGAGGGCGGTGCGCATGCAGGCATCGCTGTAGAAGTCCACGTCGCCGTTGGCCCAACCGCCGCCGTGCAGGTACAGGATGGTGCCCTTGTGGTCCTCGTTCACATGCAGTCCGCTCTTCAGCGAGAAATCGATGTCGAGAGGCGTGAACAGGCGCAAGGGGATTTCGTAGCCGTCGGGCGCGGTGGCTGTGAGGTTGTCGATGCGGCAGCGCGGGTCGGCGATGGTGAGCTTGGCGGCGGCGTCCTCGGCCTTTCGCTGGCCGGCGTAGGAGGACGATATGTCGGGCTGCAAAAGCGTGAGGGCCTTCACGATGGCCGCCACGGCGGGATTCATCGGCATGGGGGCTCCTTTCCCGCGCGTTTGAGAGTCGTCGCGGTTTTGACGAAGCGTTAATGTTGAGTCCCATGCTAAGCCAAGCAGCGCCGCGGGTCGGGCCGGTTCGCGGCGCTGCTATCAAACGGTTGACGAGGGAACAGATGCTTTGAGCCTTCTGCTGTGTGAACTTCGTGGAGGTCGGTGTAGCGAAGGAGGCGAAGCTTTCGACGAAGGGCTAGGATGACTGACCCATTGCGACGTCGACGCCTTCGCGCGACCGACCTCTCGCGTATTCCAACGAGCTGACCGTTTTGTCGCGCGATGCGCCCTTTGCCGGGGCTGTTTCGCGGGGGCAAAACGCGCTCTCCCGAACAGGCGGCAAGGCTTGGCCTTGGCTTTGCGGTTCTCCTTCAGCTCGCCCATGGCAAAATTAAAGACAAAACTGAAAAAAGTGGCTTAGAAAACACGATTCTCTGACCTGCTTCGCCCCGGGTTTGCTCTTTGGCGAAACCTGACCTGGGCTTATGCGAAATGGTTACGACGGACAAGTTCTGCTGGCGCCCTTTCGGGTCAAAGAATCGTGATTTTCAAGCCAGAAACTTGACGAGGAGCTACGGGTTTAGACCATACGGGGAGAGAGCAAAGGAGAGATGGCTGTGGGAAGCGAGAGCATAGAGCGCGAAGAGCGCGAGCATTTGGAAGAGGTGCTCGGGCAGGTGCGGGAGGCAGTGGCGCGCACCGACGGGCTGGCACAGCGCATGGCGGCGGGCCATGCGGAGACGGGAGCGCATCTGGCCTCGGTGCGCGGCGAGCTGTCGCCGGAGGAAGCGCACCTGTCGGCTTTCGAGCTGAACCGCATGGATGCTCAGGCCGCCTCGGCGGCGCTCTCGCGGGAGCGGCTGTGCAAGCTTTTGGGCTCGCCGTACTTCGCGCGCGTCGACTTTGTCGAGGCGAAGCCGGCAGAAGCGGTCGGCGACAGCGCGCTGCGCCGCGAGATGGGCGGGGGCGACGCGAAGCTGTGCGACCGCGAGCCATCGCCTGCCGTCACCTACATCGGGCGCTTCGCCTTCACGCACCGCAGCCAGGCGGTGATTTCCGACTGGCGCAGCCCGGTGGCGGGATTGTTCTACGACTTCGAGCCGGGGCCGGCCGCCTTCGACGCGCCTCAAGGCCGACGCGAGGGCACGCTCTGTCGCAAGCGTCAGATATCGGTGGAAGATGGGCGGCTTCTGTATGCGGTGGACTCGTCGTCCAGCGTGCGCGACGAGGTGCTCGCCCGGGCGCTCTCCCGCTCGTCCGATGCGAAGATGCACGACATCGTGGCCTCTATCCAGCAGGAGCAGAATGCCGTCATCCGCGATGAGGCGCCGGGAACGCTTGTGATTCAGGGCGTGGCCGGATCGGGAAAGACCTCTATCGCGCTGCACCGTATCGCCTATCTGCTGTATCGCCAGAAGGAGCGGCTCACGGCGCAATCGGTGGCTATCATCTCGCCGAGCCGGGTGTTCTCCGATTACGTCTCCGGCGTACTGCCGGAGCTGGGCGAAGAGCCCGTGGCCCAGTGGAGTCTTCACGGTCTGGCCGAGCGGCTGCTTGCGGGCACGGCGAAGGTGCAGCCGCCCCGTTCGGCCGCCGACGAGGCCGACCCAGCCCGAGCGCAGCGGGCCGCAGCGAAAGGCACCGAGGCGTTCGCCCTTGATTTGGCGGCGTGGCTCGATGGCCAGCTGGGCGCCGAATCGGGACTTTTCGAAGCGCGCGATGTGGCTGTGGGCGGCGATGTGGCCGAGGCGGCCTGGTTGGAAGAGCGTTTTCGCTCTTATGCGCCCGTGCCCTTCGACGAGCGCCTCGGACTCATTGCCGCCGACGCCCTGGAGCAGGCCGCGGGCCGCACGTTCGGGCGCTATGCCCACGCTTGCCCTACGCGTCGCGAGTTGAAGGGGCGTCTCCTGCGTCTGATGCGGGCAAAGAATCCGCTGGCGCTGTACAAGCGCTTCCTGGCCGAAACGGGACGCAGCAAGCTTTTCCGCGTTCCGGCAAAAGGCGTCGTGGAATGGGAGGACGCGCTGCCCATCGTGCTGTGTGCCACGGCCTTTTACGGGAGCGACGGCTTTCCCGAGACGGCTGCAGTGCGTCATTTGGTCATCGACGAGATGCAGGATTTGACGCCGGTGCAGCACGAGGCCGTCTCAAGGCTGTTCCGTTGCGACAAGACCATCTTGGGCGATGTGAGCCAGCTGGTAGACGGTCGCGCCGAGGGCACGCCGGAGGGCATAGCTGCCCACTACCCCGACGCACGCGTGGTGCGACTTCTGCGCAGCTATCGCTCCACCTGGGAGATTACGGAGTTGGCCCGTCGCGTGAAGCCGGTGGCGGGACTTGAAGCGGTAGAGCGCCACGGAGAGGCGCCGCGACTTTTGGCCTGCGGCGACACGGCGGGCGTGCTCGCGGCGGTGGGCGAGGCTATTGCCGCCTGGCGCTCCTCGGAGCGGCATACGCTGGGCATCATCTGTAAATCGGACTTTCTGGCGGCCCGCTATGCCGAGCTTCTCGCCCGCGACCATGAGCTTACGCTCATCACTGACGAGACCGATGTGTATCCCGGAGGGGTGCTCGTGAGCTCGGTGCGCCTGGCCAAGGGCCTGGAGTTCGATGAGGCGGTGCTGCTGGACGTGGACGGCCGCCAGTACGCCACCGAGGCCGACCGCAACCTGCTCTATGTCGCCATCACCCGCGCCATGCACCGACTGACGGTGCTCTATCGCGACGAGCCGAGCTTGTTTCTGCGCTGAGGCCCGCCTCGTTGCTCCGCACTATCCTCGCTGCCCGCGTTCGGTGCGATAGCGGGCGAGGGCAGCATCGAAGCTGCCGGCGGTGCGGCGGTAGTAGAGGGTGTAGCCGGCGGTGATGGCGGCAAGCGTGATAAGGTAGATAGTGAGGAAGGTGATCCAGGCGCCGCCGTTGTCGGCGGGGAACCATCCGCCGAGGGCCGCCGCGGCCGCGAGGGCCGGCAGCGTCGTCAGACCGAAGCCGGCGATGCGCGCGGGGTAGGGCGCCCGCTTCACCACCACTTCGGTGAACCACAGGACCTGCAGCGCGACAAGTACCAGGCAGGCTGCCAGAAGCGAGAGCGTGATAACGACGCCTTCAACCGGGCCGGCGAAGATGAGGCCGGCGGTACACCACAGGGCCATGGCGGCGGTGAAGGTGACGCAGGCGCGGACGAGAGCGCTTTTCAGGATGCGGTTCATAGGGCTTCCTTTCCTCGGATGAGCGGGTGCGGGGTGGGGCGCGGTTGGGATTGCGGCGGACCGCTGCGAGTGTGCGGCTACAGGCCGATCTTCGCCTTGACGGCGGGCGCGTACTGGCGCGATGCGATGACGTGCTCGCCGTTGGACAGGATGAGCTCCAGCCGCGCGTTCAGGTACGGGCGCAGGGCGCGCACGTGATCGAAATTCACGAGCAGCGACTTCGACGCGCGAACGAATTCTGCGCCTGCCAGCTGCTCCTCCAGCTCGTACAGCCGCAGGGGGCTTTCCAGCACGCGGTCGCGTCCGTAGAGGAAGGTGCGGCCGTCCACGGCCTCGGCATAGAGCACCTCGGAGGCGTCTAGGATGATCGTGGCACCGTCCAGCGTGCCCACGAGTCGCCGGTCCAGGGCGCTTGCGGCAGCTACGAGCGCCCGCACGCGCCGGTCCACGGCCACACATCGGATGTCCACCTCGATGTCGGGCACGTCGGCGTGCTCTTCCACGGTGAGTTTCACAGGGCTCCTCTCTCGGGCGGCGCTGCAGCGCAAAACGGTTCGGTGCTGTCAGTGTGCCGCTCTCGCGGACCGAGTGCAAGGGCGCCCGTCCCCAGTTGCATCAGGAGAGCTCTGTGTTGCACGGGCGCGGCATCTCGGGTGCCGGTTGGGCGAGGGGGCCGGGAACCGAGGCGTGCGTCGAGGCTGGTGCGGCCACCGCAGAGACGGCTGGGGTGTGCGCGGAAGCTTCCGCGACGGCTTCTGCGGCTTCGTCGTCAAGGCTGCTCAGGCTGCGGGAGCTGAGGGCCCACAGGGTGGCGGCGAACCAGCAGGCGGCGAGCCCTAAGGCCGCCGCGCCCGCGCCCCAGGCCTCTACGGCCAGGGAGGTGGCGAACACGGCGACGGGGGCCGCGGCCAGGGTGAGCGAGTTTTGGGTGCCCAGGGCGCTGCCGCGCATTTCGGCGGGGATGCGATCGAAGATGAAGAAGCCGAGCAGGGCCGACAGGGGGCCGGCCGCCAGGCCCAAGAGCAGGGCGCTGAGGGCGAGCAGGGGGAAGGAGGGCAGAAGCCCCAGCCCCAGAATGCCCAGGGCCATGCCCGCCAGCGACAGCACGAACCAGGTGCGGCGGCGCAGCTTGGAGGCGAGGGCGGCGTAGCAAAGCGAGCTTGCCAGCATGCCGGCCGACATGGCCGACAACACGTAGCCGAGCAGCTCGGGAGTGCCCGCGGCCGTGAAGTGCACGGGCAGCACGAGGCCCTGGAATGAGCCCATGATCATGACGATGCCGAAGCTGATGAGCATGGAGGAGCGCAGCAGCGCGTCTCCGGCGAACAGCACGCGCGCGCCGGAGCGCAGGGCATCCCATGCCCTGCCCACGATACCGTGCTCGCCCGGGCCCGCCGCCGTGGCAGCCTCGCTTTCGTCCGCGACGTCCTTCCCGCCGATACGGCCGATGGCGCGGGGCAGCGTGAGGGTCGTAAGCGCCGCGGCCAGGGACATGGCAGCCGTGAACCACAGCGCGTTCACGGCGCCGACCGATCCCATGAGGAAGGCAGCCAGGGCCGGACCCACGATGACCATGAGGGAATCGAGCGACTGGGTGAGGCCCATGAACTTCTGCAGGCTGCGCCCGTCGCGCTCGCACACGGCGGGCACGAGCGCGTCGCGGGCCGTCATGCTGGGAATGTCGCCCACCGCGCCGACGAGGCCCAGGGCCACGAACCACCCGAAGGACAGCCCCCACACTGCGTCCACTACGGGCAGGAGGGCCACGCTTGCCGCCGACAAGATGTCCGAGATCACGGATACGTTGCGGCGGTTGAAGCGGTCGATGAGCGCGCCGCCAACAAGTCCGATTAGGAATTGAGGCGCGGCGCAGATGAGCGCGAGGGTGCCGGCGGCCAGGGCATCGCCGGTGGTGGCGAGCAGCACCAGGGGCAGCGCGACGCCGGCGACGGAGTTGCCGAGCAGCGAGAGCGCGCAGGAGAAGAGGTAGCGTGGCGCGACCTTGCGGGGACGATGGAGCGGCCGGGGCGTGCGGGCTACGGGAGCGGCGAGAGACATGAGGGGCCTTTCTCGAGCGGGGGATGATCGTTCGGGAAAGGAGTTAAAACTATGACGTTGCGTCGGGGTCAAATGCCCCGTGAAGGAGTTATGAAGAGACCGCCTTCGATGCTTCGGCCTGCTGCTCGGCTTCAAGGCGGGCGGTCATAGCAGCCTCGATGCCGGCTTCGACGCGGTTGTACACGTCCTGCTGGGCTTCGTTATAGTCCTCGAAGGCAATCTCGTCCAAGAAGCGCTCGCGGTCGGTGGAAGGGCGCAGCCAGTTCGCCACATCGAAGCAGGCGATGACGGGCGCCAGCGCATCCAGGGTCTGCTGGGCCAAGGCGGCGCGCTCCTCTTCGGGCGCGTCGGGCTGCAGGCTCTCTATGCGGGCGTTCAGCTGCTCGAAGGCCTCTATCAGGTCGTCGCTCGCTATGCGCCCGACGACGCGCTCCAGCTCATCTAGCTCGTCATCGTTGTAGAGGTGGCCGGCTACCACGATGGCGGTGCGGTCGGCGGGGGAGGCGTCCGCGAGGCTGTCGACGCCGGGCAGCATGGACAGGATGCGGGCGAAGCGCACGGGAAGCGTGGGGTCCAGGTTCTCGGCGCGCAGGGCTGCGATGGTGCGGCGCTGCTCCTCCAGCCGTTCGATTTCCAGGGCGAGTTCCCGATCCAAGTCGTCGAGGGCGGCGGCGGCCGACGAGCCGGGCGCGTCCATGTCCTCCAATATCTCGCCGATGCGCGCCAGGGGGAAGCCGAGCGAGGCGAGTCTCTTCACGCGCAGAACCCGCGCCACATCGGCGGGCGGGTAGTCGCGGTAGCCGTTGGCAGACCGGGGCGGCTCGGGCAGAATCCCCAGTTGGTGGTAGTGCCGCAGCGTGCGCACGGTTACCCCGGCCAGCTTCGCCACCTCGTTGCTGCGCATGGTCGCTCCTCCTGTCGTTCTCTTCCGTATCTTAGCACGGTTGGAAAGCGGGCGATTTCCGCTCTTTCTCAAGCTGGCGGTGAGAAGGGCGCTTTACCCTATAATTCTCGGGAGGAAGGTAGCGCGAAGATTTGGAAGGTGCAAATGGAGTCCGTTGATCAGGTCGATAGCGAGCGGTTGGCGCGGTTCGAGGCGGCGCTGGGGCGTTTGGTGGCGGAGCGGGAATCGGTGACGGCGACCCTCGAGACCCTGCGGGCTCAGAACAAGACGCGGACGGTCACCTACCAGCAGCTGACGGCGCGTAAGCTCACGCTGAAAGCGGCATTGGCCCCCTTCGAGGAAGAAGGGCTCCTGTGAGCGGGGCGCGTGAAGCGGGGCCGCTCGGGGCGTTTTCTGGGGCTACGCGAGCTTGGTTCGCCGACGCGCTGGGCGCGCCCACGGAGGTGCAGGTGCGGGCTTGGGCGGCCATTGCCGCGGGCGACAACGCGCTTGTGATCGCGCCGACAGGCTCGGGTAAGACTCTGGCCGCCTTTCTGTGGGCCATCGACGCGCTCATGGCCGAGAAGGCGCGGGTCGCCGAGGCGGGAAAGAAGTGGGTCAGCGGTGTGCGCGTGCTGTACGTATCGCCTCTGAAGGCCCTCGGCGCAGACGTGGACCGCAATCTGCAAGGGCCGCT
This sequence comes from uncultured Adlercreutzia sp., assembly GCA_947426355.1. GTDB lineage: Bacteria > Actinomycetota > Coriobacteriia > Coriobacteriales > Eggerthellaceae > Adlercreutzia. Next base: position 13,764 of record CANEDU010000019.1, read on the forward strand.
TATGGCTATCTCCGATCTCATGGCGGCCCAGGTGGAGCGCGATGGCGCGAAGCCGCCCGAGGTTCGCACGGCCATGCGCACCGGCGACACCACGCCCGATGAGCGCCGCAAGATCGTGCGCAACCCGCCGGACATTCTCATCACCACGCCCGAGTCGCTCTACCTTATGCTCACCTCGGCCGCGCGGGATGTGCTGCGATGTGTAGAGACGGTCATCGTGGACGAGGTGCACGCGCTCGCCGGTGACAAGCGCGGCGCGCATCTGTCGTTGTCGCTGGAGCGGCTGGACGATCTGCTGGACGCGCCTGCCCAGCGTATCGGGCTCTCGGCCACGGTGCGCCCGCGGGACGAGGTCGCCCGCTTCCTTGGTGGCGCGCATCCGGTGACGGTGGTGGCAACCGAGGCGCCCCCGGCTCTCGATCTTTCCGTGCGCGTGCCGGTGAGCGATATGACGGCGGTTCCTGCGTTCGGGGGTTTTCGCGGCGCGGGGGACGGCACGCGCGAGCGCGGCAGCGGCCCGCGGCGAGCTCCCATCGAGCAGGCCTGGAAATCGGACCGGGCCCTGCGCGCCGTTATGCGGGACGAGGCCGCGCCGGCGCACCCGGACAGCCGCATGGGCACGGCCTCCATCTGGCCCCATATAGAGGCAGCTATCTTGGACGAGGTGCTAGCGCACACCTCTACCATCGTGTTCGTGAACTCGCGCGGTTTGTGCGAGAAGCTGACGGCGCGCCTGAACGAGCTGTACGCGAAGCGCCTGGGACTGGACGCGCCGCACGCAGAGACGGCCGGTTACTGGTCGGGTGCGGGGAGTGCCGACGAGAGGCCGGGGGCGGCTTTCCGATCGGACATCGGCTCCACGACGGCGCTCGTGACCGAGCCTGCGGTGCTCATTGCCAAGGCTCATCACGGCTCGGTCTCCAAGGAGAAGCGCCTGCAGGTGGAGCGCGAGCTGAAGGCCGGCGAGTTGCCCTGCGTCGTGGCCACCTCCAGCTTGGAGCTGGGCATCGACATGGGCTCCATCGACCTGGTGCTCCAGGTGGCGGCGCCGTTCTCGGTATCGAGCGGGCTTCAGCGGGTGGGCCGCGCGAACCATCAGGTGGGCGGCCGTTCGCAGGGCATCATCTACCCGCGCACGCGAGTGGAGCTTATCGACTGCGCCGCCACGGCCGAGGGCATGGAGGCAGGCTCCCTCGAGAGCACGAGCCTGGTGCGCAACGCCTTGGATGTGCTCGCCCAGCAGACGGTGGCCGCCGTGGCCATGGTGCCCGACGGCCTGCCGGCCGACGAGTGGCTTGCCTGCGTGCGTCGCTCGGCCTGCTATGCCGATTTGGGCCGGCGCTCGTTCGAAGGCGTTCTCGATATGCTCGCCGGGCGCTATAGCTCGGGCGATGTGGCGGAGTTCGCGCCGCGCATCTTGTGGGACCGCGAGACGGGGCTCTTGAAGCCGCGCCCCGGCTCCCAACGCTTGGCGGTTACGGCGGCGGGCACTATTCCCGACCGCGGCATGTTCTCGGTGGTGCTACCCGAGGGCGATGCCCGCCAGGGTCGCCGCCGGGTGGGCGAGCTGGACGAGGAAATGGTGATGGAGTCCCGGGTGGGCGACATCATCGCGCTCGGCACCAGTACCTGGCGCATTAAGGAGATCGGGGCCGACCGGGTTACGGTGGAGCCAGCACCCGGCCGTTCCGCACGCCTGCCCTTCTGGCATGGCGAGGCAGTGGGGCGTCCCTACGAGACCGGGCGAGCGCGGGGCGCGTTCGTGCGGGCGCTGGACGGGGGCGTCGCGGATGCGAGCGAGGACGCGCGCGATGGCGAGACGGCTTTAGCGCCCGCCTTGCGCGAGCGACTTGTCTATGACGGTCTTGACGAGAACGCCTTGCACAACCTGGCCGACCTTATTGCCGCGCAGCGCGAGTGCACGGGAGCGGTGCCCACCGACCGCGTGCTCGTGGTAGAGCAGTGCGCCGACGAGGCGGGGGATTGGCGGGTTATTCTGCATTCGCCCTTCGGCCGTCGCGTCCATGAGCCTTGGGCGTTGGCCGTGGCCCACCGCATAACGACCGAACGGGGGTGGGATCCCCAGGCCAATGCCAGCGACGACGGCATTCTGCTGAGGGTGCCCTTAAGCGAAGCGGCGCTTCCGGGGGCAGAGCTGTTCATGTTCGACCCCGATGAGCTGGAGGCCATCGTGCGCGAGCGCGTTGGGTACACGGCGTTGTTTGCCGCCCGTTTCCGCGAGTGCGCCGCTCGCGCTCTGCTCATGTCGCCGACGGCGCCGGGCAAACGTGCGCCGTTGTGGCAGCAGCGTCTCAAGGGCGGTCAGCTTCTGGAGGCGGCGCGCAACGAAGAGGATTTCCCCATCATTGCGGAAGCGCTGCGCGAGTGCCTGCAGGATGTGTTCGATCTGCCCGCTCTGCGCGAGGTCATGACGGGGCTTTCGAGCGGAGTCATTCGCACCCATGTGGCTCAAACGGCGATTCCCTCGCCCTTCGCGTGCCCGCTCATCTTCGGTTATGTGGGCGAGCATCTTTACGAGGGCGACTTGCCCCATGCCGAGCGCCAGGCCTCGCTGCTGGCGGTAGATCCCGCCCTGCTCACCGAGCTTTTAGGCGAAGGCGCAGTGGAAGAGGTGCTCGACCCTGTCGTGGTCGAACAGGTGGTTGCCGAGCTGCAGCGTGTGGCGGATGGCTGGAAGGCGCGCGATGCCGAGGGCCTCTCCGATATGCTGCGCGAGCTGGGGCCTTTGACGGTGGAGGAAGCTGCCGCGCGTTTCTGCGGCGCCGGGGAGGAGGGCGGCGGCGAGCTGCCCGCTTCGACCGATTCCGCCGCGGACAGGAAGGCGGCGCGCTTGCGGGAGGTTGAGGCGCTGCTCGCAGGGCTCGCATCCGACCATCGCGTATTCCCGGCGGTTATCGCCGGTGCCGAGCGGTGGGCTTCCGCTGACGATGCCGCGCGGCTCAAAGCGGTTTTGGGCGTCGACGTGCCCCCATGGGCGGACGTGTCCGCCAAGCTGCGCAACCCCCTGGACGGACTTGCGGCCCGGTTCGCGCGCACCCACGGCATCTTCGCTGCCGGCGAGGTTGCCGAATCGCTGGGGCTGGGAGAGGGCCTGATTGGCGATGCGCTAGGGCGACTGGCTGCCGAGGGGCGCCTGACGCGTCTTGGAGCTGATCGGTGGGCTGATGCGAACGTGCTGCGCCGCCTGCGCACCCGATCCCTCGCCCGTGCCCGCGAGGCGGTCAAGCCCGTGAGCTGCGCGGCCTTTGCGCGCTATCTGCTGCGACGTCAGGCGATTGCCGTGCCCGGCGAGCCTGCGTTGCGGGGCATCGACGGCGTAGCTGACGTCATCGCTCAGTTCGAGGGCGCCTTCTTCTCGATGGAGCAGTGGGAGCGGGAGATTTTCCCCGCCCGCGTTCCCGATTTCAAGCCGGCGATGCTCGACGAGCTGGTTGCCGCAGGCGAAGTGGTCTGGGAGGCGGACGGGAGGGCGCCGCGCGCGGCGTCGGCGCCGACAGCGAGGCGGCCGAGCGGGAAATCCGACGAGAAGGCGCCCGTTCTGCGCGTCGCCTTCTATCCGACCGACTCCCCGGTGGCTCCGTTTCCCTGGGACCCCGATTTCGGCCCGGCCGAAGTTGCGGTTGGAGAGCCCGGCGCGGCGCAGGCGGATTGTCCGACCGCTCTCAAGGCGGTGCGTCACGTGCTCGCCGAGCGAGGCCCCCTGCCGTTTCGGTCTCTCGTCGATGCTGCGGTGGCGCTTTGCGCGCCCGCCTCGGTGACCGATCGCGACGTTGCCGAGGCCCTGGAGGAGCTCGTGCGCCAAGGCGAGGCTACCAACGACGGGCTTGCCTTTCCGCGGGCCGGCGGTCTGGCGTCGCCGGCGGCTGGTGGGGTTCCGTCTGCGGGGCAGACGCCCCCGCCCTCGCGGCGACGGGCAAGCAGCCGGCGTGGACGGTCGCTTCATTCCGAGATGCGCCAGCAGGCCCGTGCCGCCGTCATTGTCCGCCAAGGGGCAGCCAGCGCCTTCGATGCGGCGCTATCCGGCCGATGGATGCTGCTCGCCCCGTCTGAGGCGAGCAGTACGGCGCAGGCTGTCGCGCTTGTGGAATCGCTCCTCGACCGCTACGGCGTCATCTCGCGCGATGTGGCTCTCATGGCCGGTATCCCCGGCGGCCTTTCTTCGATCTATCCGGTGCTGCGGGCCATGGAAGATGCGGGGGAGCTTACCCGCGGCATGTTCGTGGAAGGCCTCGGCCCCGCCCAGTTCGCCGCTCGGGAGACGGTGGAGGCGCTGCGTTGCGAAATGCCGTCTCGCGAAGCTGTCGCCTTGAATGCCGACGATCCTGTATGCCTGTGGGGCGCGGGCCTGCCCTGGCCCGAGATTGCCTGGGACGCTGCGGGCGGGGCGATGCCGGTCGATGCATCCCAGGTAGGCGCTAAGCCGTCGCGCCGCGAGGGGGCCGTTGTCGTGGCGGTCGATGGCGCGCCGGCGCTGTGGGCCGCGCCGCGCCTTAAGAGCCTCATCGCCTTCTCGGACGATGAGGCGGTGCTCGCCTGCGCCGTCGAGGCGCTGGCAGGCTTCATCCGTGCCAGCCTCAAGCGCGAAGGCTCCGCCGCCTCTCGCCGCAAGCTCGTCGTCGAGTACTTTAACGGCCGCGATGTTCTGGACACTCCTGTCGCCGCGCTGCTCCAAGCCCAAGGTTTCGCTCGCCTTCCCAACGGCATGCGCTTTTACGCCAGCCCGTTTTAGCGCCGTTTTAGCGGTCGCAGACATAAAGACGCGGGTGCCGCGTCTCTCGTGACGCGGCCCCCGCGTTCGGGCGTGCCGTCTGCCTGCGATCTTTCGAAGTCGCGAAGGGTAGGGAAGGAGCGAAAGAAGCTGTGCCGCCGGACCGGGTGAGTCTGCGGTGCGCTTTCGGTGCGTCGCGCGGAAGGAAGCGGGCGGCGGCCAGAAAGGAAGAACCGCCGCCCTCGGTTCCCGCTGAGCCGAGCGGACGGGAACCGCTCAGTCCTAGGCGGGGGCGGAACCGTCGGCCTCAATGGCCCCAAAAAGGCCTTCCGGTGGGAGACCGCCCCCCGAGGAACGCTGTCCACTATAGGTGTCGCCGCTCGTTTGCGAAATCGCACTTCTTCAGTAGCGGCATCGCGCTTTTTAGGTATTGGGGAACATCACAGGTCGGCCACGGGTTTTGCAGGTCGCATCAGCCGGTTCGAGCCAGTGCTAGAATCGCCGGAAAGGAAGCATTCGGATGCGGCGCAAAGGCCTGCGGTGTTGTTCTACCGCCGGCGTCCGGCTCAAGGGAGCGGTTCCGAATTGCTGCCCTTCGGCAAGTGAGCGATATGTGCGTGAGGGAGGAACATCGATGGAAGGCTTCGTGCTGCGCGACGCGGGCGACGAAGAGCGTGCGCCTTTGGTGCTGCGCCCCGTCCATCTTGCGCTCGTCGCCTTCGTGGCCACCTTGCCCGCCTATGCCCCCACGCTCGGCGCCTTCGCCGAAGCGCCGCAGTTCGATGCCCTTGCCGACACCTACTTGTTCTCGCTGTTCCTGGCTGCCGTTATCGCGGCGGCGGTTATGGTCGTCTGCGGCTTGCAACGGTCTCGCCACGTGTTCTCGCGCGTCAAAATCGCGACGGCGGCATCTGTCGCCTATGGCTTGGGAGCATGCGGAATGCTCGCCCTGCTGTTTGCGCCAGGGCCGGTGCCGTTGGCTGCGATGGCGACAGGTGCGCTCGCGGGCGCGGCGCTTCCCGTGCTGATGGCGGAGTGGGCGCGCGCGGTGGCCGGTTCCATGGACCAGAGCCTGGTGCTCGTCGCCTTCGTGGTGCTTGCATCCTCGTTTATCGGTTGGGTGCTCACGCTTCTTTCGGCTCGCCTGCTTGTGCCCGCTTTTTGTCTGCTGCTGGTCGTGGGCGTGATGGTGCTTCCGGTGGCGGCTCGCGTCGGTGGCCCGGATGAGCCGCTCGAGCGCCCCGCCGAGATCATGAGCCGCCTTGGCTCGGTGACATGGTTGCCCCTGATAGGTCTTGCCGTCTACGCGTTCATGACCGATGTCATGGCCCATAGCGCTTTCGGCGTCATCCAGGCTTCGTTTCTGGGAGGCGCGCTGGCTGCCCTCGTGATGTTCGGTGTGTGCTTCCTTTGGGGCCGTCGCCCGCTGCTGCCTTGGTCCTTCCGCGTGCTGGTTCCCATTGTGGCAGCGGTGCTCGTCGTGCTGGGAGCCTTCCCGTCGGGCACCTTCCCGCGCGACGCCTCGCTGGTTGCGCTCTACGTCTTCTATATCGTGCTTGCCATGTTGGGGTGCGCGGTGTTTCTCGCAGTGGTTCATGGCCGCGAGCTGCCGGCCAACGTGGCGGCGGGCTTCGCTTGCGCCGTGGCGGCGGGGGCGGCCCTGCTTAGCCAGATTCTTTCCCAGGTGCTAGCGGTGACCGACGACTTCGGTCCGTGGCTAACGGTGCTGACGGGCGCCTTTGTTGCCGTGCTGCTCGTCTTTCTTGGGCGAACGTCATGGAACGAGCTGACGACGCCGGGCGATACGGCGGCGGCAGAGACGGGGCGCGAGCCGACGGAAACCGACGGGCCTGGCGACGCGTTCACCGCGTCCGGACCGAGTGTGCAGGGCACCCTGGAGGCCCGCTGCGCCGAGATCGCCGGCCGCTACGACCTTTCTCCTCGCGAGAGGGAGGTACTCGTGTTTCTCGCCCGCGGCTTCTCGCCAGCCTACATCGCGAAATCGCTCGTGCTGTCCATCAGCACCGTGCGCACCCACGTGCGCAATATCTATCGCAAGCTTGGCATCGGTAAGCGTGAGGAACTCCTGCACCTCATCGATGGCGAGTAAGTCTAACTAAGCCTCTTCTGCGATTTCGTTGTAGCAGGCGAGGAGGTCGGGGAAGGTGCGTTTGAGGCTGACGGGCTTGAAGGTGTCGCGCTCTACCACGCACACGGTGACGAGCGCGTCCACTAGCGGCGTGGCGCCCTCGCGCAAAAGCGGCTCGCCGTGCTCGCCTTCGCCCGCGGCGTCGTCGGCGCGGTAGACCTGCTGGCGGTAGATGGTGCGCATGGGAAGGCTCTTCGCTACCGAGGTGCGCACGAAACCCTCCTCGCCGTAGCGCAGCGGCGCGCGGTAGTGGATTTCCACATCGTGGATGGGGCTCATGAAGCCGGCGCCCTCGATGCGCTCGGCGTAGGAGAAATCGAGCGCGTTCAGGAAATCGATGCGGGCGTCTTCGAAGTACAGCAAATAGTTC
>CANEDU010000020.1 GCA_947426355.1 uncultured Adlercreutzia sp.
GCTCAGCTGCCTCACTCATCGCAGGCCGCCGTATCTTCTCGTTTGTAGCATGGGCGGAACTGGAAGGGGCGATCGCATGGCCCCTGGCTCCGAACAATGGCTGCCTGGGGGCACGAGCGCACGCACAGCTCGCACTCCGAGCATCGCCCGACATTGAACCGGTATGTTACGCCGTCGCCCTCGTCTTCCAAGACAATAGCGCCCGTCGGGCACATGGACACGCACGTACCGCACGATGCGCAGCGCTGCTCGTCCACATAGTGGACCGGCCATAGGTAGGAGCCCCCGTCGGTCTGATCCGCTGCCGACTCTTTCCACAATCGCTCGAGCATCGAGCGCCACTCGATGCGATGCCGCTTAACCGACCGCAGATCGTCGGCAGAAACCTCTTCCTTATGGGCCGCAGTCGTCCATCGGCTGAACAGAGCACGGGCCGCCGAACGCGCCGGCTCGTCGCCACTCGCGCCACAGGCAGGCAGCGGTGCCACAGGAAAGGCCACTCCCCCCTCATCGACGAGATTCCCCTGTCGATGCCAATCCCCCAAAAGCGCCTGCGCGCACCGCATATTTCCTCGTAGCACAGGACCGACCGTCGCATACAGGGCACAGTCCTCACATGAGGCGGTCGCTATCACGCACGGCCGATCACGGGCCATGGAGAAGAGCGCCGCGGGGGTGAGCGCCGCCAGGCACACGGCCGCCTGGTAGCCGTCAATCGGCGACTGCAGAGCCGACAGCTCGCCGCGGGGGAGCCAGCAGCGCACACGTACCGGTTTCGTGCCCGCCATGCGCTTGAGCATCTTGCGCTCCGAGTAATTTGCCGCTTGAAATGCCTCGAAAGGGCACGACGACAGACATGTTCCGCAGTGTAGGCACAGAGCAGCATCAAAAGCGGGCGCATCGCGGTCGGAAACCCAGTGGATGGCATGGCTCGGACATGCATCCACGCAGGGCCCGCACTGGGCGAAAACGCTCTTGCGATGCATGCACCGGTCCTCGGCGAACACGATCTCGGCTTTGATGGGCTTGTCACTCCCATAGCGTTCGCTTGCGTTCACCAGAAGCCTCGATCACAGCAGTTTCTGCACGAAAGCATTGGTAAGCACCGCAAGACCGCGGTAGAAGGGCTCACGCGCCTCGGCAGTCACCTCGGCACAGAAGCCGGGCACCCACTGCCCGAGATGCTCGTCGATGAACGTCTCCAGCTGCTCGATCGCCTCCGAGCTCTCCCCTGCCGCATCCTCGGCATCCGCGTCCTCGCCAGCGCTGTCCGCAATCGGCCTGTCGGCCAAATAGCCGCAGAAATCCAACTCGTTGAAGAGGTAGTCGATGCAGTCGTTGTACTTCTCCCGACGTACTACCCCGCATTCCTTCATAAAGTCAGCCACAGCCACGCTGTGATTGTTGATCATGCGAACGGGATGAGCCACACCGTGCTCGCGCTGCAACCACGTGCCCTCGGCGTTCTCCACCACCGGATCAAGCCCGATGAACAACCGCGTCTCATCACGACGCAGCCGGTGAAGCACCTCTTCGGGTGCGGCCGCCTCGTAGGTGGCAAAGGTCTCGGAAAACGTCCCGATGGCCTCCTTCGACAGCTCCAGTTCCGCGGCGACCTGAACTAAATCACGGGCCATCAGACCCGAGGTGACGGCCTCGACCCATGGGCCAGCCGTCGGAGGCCGCCATGCCACGGCCAACAGCTTGAACATTGCTCCCAGTACGGTGTTCACGTCCCGTCCCCTCTCCCTCGCCTTGGGCAATGTCATGGTAAACCATATGAGGGGCGAGCCAAAGCCCGCCCCTCACGGTATTCGCTATCTTGCCGCTACTTCAAGTAGTACATGCACGGGCCGGTGCCGGCATCGGGCAGCAACTGCTCGCAGTCGCGTTCGGCGATGAGCTTCGAGATGTCGCTCTCAGGATCGTTCAAATCGCCAAAGGTCATGGCGTACGTGGGGCAACCCTCCACGCACGCGGGCAGATCGCCCTCGGAAATGCGCTGGTAGCAGAGGTTGCACTTCTCCACCGTGTTCTTCACGTGGGCCGGCGCCTCGCTGTTGCCCACGGGGAAGCCAACCAGGAACTCGGGCTCCGCCTCCAGATAGGCACGCACGCCCGCGCCCACAGCCGTGTAGGGGCAGGCCTCCACGCAACTCCGGCAACCGATGCAGGCCTCGGTGTCCTGGGTGACGATGCCCGTCTCCTCGTCCTTAGCCGTCGCGCCAGTGGGGCACACGGCCACGCACGCCGGCTCCTCGCAATGCTGGCAGCGCAAAGGCTGATAGGCGATGGTGTTGGCGCCGTAGGAGCCGCCGGGGCAGTCCTTGCCGTCACCGCCGACGGTGTTCACCGTGCAGTACCACACATCGTTGGGCAGGTTATTCTCCAGCTTGCAGGAAACCGAGCAGCTTCCGCAGCCGATGCAGCGACGATAGTCGATCGCGATTCCGTATTTGTTAGCCATAAGTGATTACCGTCCCTTCCTATTCCGCACCCTGAATGGTGGGGGTAAACGCCGCCTCGTCGTTGGCACCGGTGCCGTCCCACGGCTCGATTTTCACGCGGTTATCGAAGAACGAGCAGTTCACCGCATAGGGATCGGCGTAGTCGGTGGTGATGGCACCCATGCTGCCGCGCTTCATCTCATTCTCGGCGTAGCCCTTGTAGTAGACGGTGCAGCCCTCGCGGATACCGCTGTTGAAGCTGGCCACCATCACGCACTCGCCGAGCCAGTTGGAAACCAAGATCTCCGAACCGTCCTCCACGCCGTACTTCGCGCCGTCGGCCGGGTTGATGAACAGGCGGGGCTGATCGTTGAACTGACGAGCCCAGGTGTCCATGAACATGGTCATATGCAAGCGGGAGGGATTGCGCCATGACATGCAGGTCAGCGGGTAGTCGTCAGCATACTCGGAGTGCGCTCCGGAGATCTTGTTCTCGAACCAGGTGGGCATCTGCTCGCGCTCCACGTTGGAGATATCGTAGTTGGAAGGCGTGCGAGGCGCCGGCTGGTCGACGTAGAACATGAGGCGACCAGTCTCGGTGATGAAGTTGGTGAGGCCCACGTTGCCGATGTAGGGCTCTTCCTTGGAGTAGCGCATCTCCTTGTTCTGGCGCAGGGTCTCCATGGTGATGCCGCATTCCACAGCCGCCGGCACGTCGTCGAAGGTGCCCTTCCACCAGGTGTCGTCGTCCACCTCGTTCACGACATCGCCCACACCCAGGTACGGCGCCATGAAGCGGGCGATTTCCGCGTCGGGCTTCGCCTCGTACATAGGCTCGATGCACTTCTCGGACAGGCGCACGGTGCGCATATGTCCGAGCGGCACCACGTCCTCGTACTCGTACATGTCGCAAGCCGGCAGGAGGACGTCGGCGTAGCGAGCCGTGTCGGTCATGAAGTTGTCCTCGACGATAATCATCTCCATGGGATCGAGGATTTCCTTCTTCACGCGGTTGGAGTTCACCGAACCGCCGATCATGCCGCCGTGAGACACCCAAAGCGTCTTCACCGGATAGTCCTCGCCGGCCAGCTTGCCGGAGTTCATGATGTCGGCCGCCGCCAGGAAGGTAACGGAGCTGACCATCTTGCCGTTGGAGGGCACCGCGGAGGCATGACCAAAGAAGTTGCCGTACATCATATCGAAGCCGCCGACGGAACGTCCCGGCTCGCCGAAGTTGCCGGTCATGGCGATAAGCGCCGCCATGGCGTAGGCCGCATGCAGGCCGTTCTCGTAGGCGCCGGTGCCGAAGTTGATGTAGTGGGCCACCTTGTTGGCCGGCTGCAGCACATCATAGAGGAAATCGAAGTCCTCGCGGGAGATCTCGCATACCTCGGCCACGCGCTCGAAGGTCCACTCGGACACGTGCTCCTTGAACTTATCCCAGGCGGTCACGTACTTGTCGTCGGGGCAAGTCCACGCCGGATCAGTGCAGGTGTCGAAGGGCACCGGCTTCTTCTCGCTTTCCGACCACACCATGATGGGATCGATCTCGGTCGGCTCGCCCGTAACCCAGAACACAGGACCCTCGTGCAGGCCCTCGCCGAACTCAGAGCCGCGCACATACATGCCGGTCTTCTTGTCGATGAGGTAGGGCGCGCAGGTGTGGTTCATCACGAAGTCCTTCGCGTAGGTGCCCTCATCCATGAAGCGCTTGATGAGACCCAGGAACAGGGCGGTGTCGTTGCCCATGTTCACCGGGATCCACTTGTCGGCCTTGGCCACCGTAGCGGAATAATGCGGATCGATTACGACGACCTTGGCACCCGCGTCCTGGGCATCGAACAAGAACTTCGCCATCTGGATCTGGGCGAAGATGGGGTTCGCGCCAAACATGACAATGTAGTCGGAGTTCACGAAGTCGGTGGGCTCGTTCTGATCGAACCACTGAATGCCGCCGCGGGTAAGACCCGTGTTCGTAGCGTTATCGAAAGAGTAGTCCCACTTCGTGCAGCCCGTCGCGTTGAACATACGCATGATAAGGCCTGAAGAGCCATGCAGAGAGCCCTGAGCGCCACCGCCGCCCATGTAGATGGAGTTAGCGAGCGGGCCGTACTTCTCCTCGGTCTTCTTCCACTGCTCGCCGATCAGCTCACCGGCCTCTTCCCAGGTGATGCGTTCCCACTGGCCACCGCCACGAGGGGTACCGTCAACGCGCTTCATGGGATACTGGATGCGCGCCTCGGAATAGGTACGGGTGATGCGCGACTTGCCCTTCAGGCAAGTACGGAAGGGGTAGTCCTTCTTCGGGCGCATATTCACCACGTTGCCATCGCGCACATAGATGTTGTACTGGCAGAACGAGCAGCTCCAACTGCAGGTGCAGAAGTACTCGTCGCCAGTCACGGAGAGCTTCGTCTCCTTCTTCTGATCGGGATCGGTTTCCAAGTTCTGCATGTCGCCAGCGGGGCTGCAGGCGGCCAGCGTGCCGGCGATCGCGGTGCCGGCGGCGGCCAGGCCCGTCCCCTTCAGGAACGTGCGGCGCGTCAAAGACGTAGTCATGGATTCCCCTCTCTCTGCTCGAGCGCGGTTGGCGAGCAACCGGCGCGACGATGCCGCGGACGATAGCACCGGGGGAGCAGTTCGGTCGGCTGGTCCCTCGCGCCGATACGAGTCCACGGACTCCAACAGTGACGGCAAAGGAGGAGGTCTCAGCGAGCCGGCGCGCTCTCCTCCAACGAGCCGGGAAACCTCATGCCATCAGATGCACCGCATTATAACGAGCGCCAACAGGGGCGTAAACGCGGCGATGCCGCGATAGAGATATTAGTATTGATTTTGATATATCGCAGTTGATAATCTTATCTTGAAGACGAATTTAAGGACTCGTTCCACACGCAGCACGCAACAGCAGCCACAGCTGCCCCTTGAGGCGTGAGCGAGATAATCGCCTGCCGACGATCCTCCTTACCAGGACGCACTTCGGCCAAGCCATCACGCCGAAGCGCCCGGGCAGCCATGGAGACCGTCGAGTGGCCAAGCGAGAGCCGGCGAGCCGCCTCGCCCGTCGAGATAGCATTGCCGGCGCAGATCATGAGCACCGCGCACTGATGCACGCTGAGGGGCTTTCCTGCCGTCGCGCCTGCTTCCTGAACGATGCGATTGAAGGCCGCGACACCGGCAGACCAGACGTCCAGACGGTCGCGACCCAGCTCAGCCCCTAGTTCGAACAGCACGTTCTCACCACGGGGCGCCACACGCAGGATGCTCTGACGCCGATCGCGAACCCCAACTCGCTCGATGATAAGGTCAAGCTCGAGGAGATGACGCACAAGCACCGATGCCCTCGCCTTCGTTAAGGCAAGGGCATCGGTTAAGGCCGCAACCGTCAAGGGAGCACGTCGAGCAAGCACGACGAGTGCGGCCACACCCTCTGGTTTCAGAGTATGACGTCCAAGCTGCTCCCCCAGAGCAGCTCGCAGGCCGCACCATGACTCAAGCGCGGCGGCCTTGAGGGGCGAAACGTCTGCGCCCATCGGCCTAGCGGGCCATATCCGCCTTCAGGTCGGCCACCTTCTGCAGCATGGCCGCGTCATTTGTGCCCATCATCTGCACGGCCAGAATGGCGGCGTTCTTCGCACCGTTGATGGCCACGCAGGCCACCGGCACGCCCGAGGGCATCTGCACCATAGACAGCAGCGAGTCCAGACCGCCCAGATCGCTCGTCTTCATAGGCACGGCGATGACCGGCAGCGGCGTGAAGGCGGCCACCACACCGCCCAGGTGCGCAGCCTTGCCCGCTGCGGCGATGATGACCTTGATACCGCGCTCGACGGCGGTTTCGGCCCACTCGTGCACCACGGCCGGCTTGCGGTGGGCGCTGGCCACCTTCACCTCGTAGGGCACGCCCATGGCGTCCAGCTGCGCCATGCACGGCTCCATGGCCGGCATGTCCGATTCCGATCCCATAATGATGCCGACCACCGGCGTCACGTCGCTCATGAGCAGGTCCTTTCCCCACAGGGCCGCGCGGGCTTTTCGCTGCGGCCGGAAACAATGCCCTCCATTATAGAACCGTCGCGTTGCAAAACGCCTACGAATGGCCACGGCGGGTCGCGCGAGGCAACCGCTGGTCTAAGGTTGCGAGGTACGCCCAATGAAAGGAGTCATCATGAGCACCGAAACGCTCAAGCAGCATATGGAGCAGCAGGAGAAGCACATCGAAGACCACGAGCGTGAGGAAAAGCACGCCGCGAAGGAGCGCGAGCACCGCGAAGACCACGGCGTCCACGACTACATCGGTCACGAAATCGCGTCCACGAGGAGCGAGCAGAGCGCCGCCAGCAGGACGAGACCGACGCCGCCCTGACGGAAACTGCTGACACAATTTTGCGCAGCGAGTAGCTTTTCCGAAAAAACTTCTTGCACCAGCGCCGTAAGTTGGGTATTATCAACTACGCTCTTTTGGCAATGCCAAAGCAGCACCTGCGGGCGTGGCGGAATTGGCAGACGCGTACGGTTCAGGTCCGTATGGGGGCAACCCCATGGAGGTTCAAGTCCTCTCGCCCGCACCATTTGAGAAAGACCAGGCCAGCTAGGGAAACTTAGCTGGCCTGATTTGTTTTCTCAGACCGGGTGCAGCAATTTTGCAGCAATCGGACTAACCCATGAGAAACGGCACCGGCTCGACGCCCGCATCGCCGTTCAGCACGGAGCCCACGTTGGCCGCCGCCTGCCTCGCGTATTCCGGAATCACATGGGCGTAGACGCGCGAGAGCATGCTGGTGTCGCAATGGCCCATGAGCTTCGATGCCGTGATGATATCCGTGCCCGAAGCGCACAGGATGGTGGCGTAGGTATGGCGCAGCTGGTGCAGCCCGTAGCCGTCCAGCCCAATCTTCGCACGGTAGCGTCTCCACCATTTCCCGAACGCCTCGGGATGCATGAACTCGCCAACGGGGTTGCTCACCACAGGCGTCCCCTCATCCGCCCTTATGCCCTTCTCTCCCAGCTTCTGCGCTTGCAACACCTTCCACGAGAGAAGCCTATCCGCGACCTCGGCGGTTAGCGGGACGATACGTTGCCGATAGCTGTTCTTCGTGGTCATTAGCTCGTCATCGTCGGCCGTGTTGGCATTCTGAACACGGATGCACTTGGAACAGAGATCGACATCCCGCCATCGCAGGCCGGTGAACTCCTCCCGGCTGAGGCCGCAGTTCAGAGCGAGCAGCAACCCGACCCTGCGGGAATCGGGGTCTCCCTCCAGCAGCAGCGCCTGAAGGGCTCTCGCCTCGTCGAGCGTGAGGGAGTCCTTCTCGCGCGTGTCGTTCTTGGGGCGCTTCTTGCGTTCCACCAACTTGCACGGGTTCTCGGGAATCACCTTTTCCTTCACGGCGTCGCCCATGATGAGGCTGAGGGTCGTGAAGGCTCCCTGACATGTCGAGCCGGACAGGGGCTTTCCCGAGACCCCGCCCTTAGATGTGAGCATGTCCATCACATGGGAGACCATGTCCGCGTCAATGTCGCACATGCGCGCGCCGCCCAAGTACATGAGCAGGTTCCCAACACGGTTGCTGTCCTTGCGAAACGTTCCTCTCCGAACATCATTCTTGCGGCGCCGCAGCCATCCCTCCGCGTAGTCGCCAAAAGTCACGGTCTGGTCGAAGTTGGCCAACCCCGACTCAAGCTCGGCGATGAACTCCCGCAGCGCCCGCTTCGCCTCAGTCTTGGTTCCCTGGAAGCGCCGCTGCTTCTTCTCCGGCTTGCCCGTAAGCTTATTACGGCCGAGGTAGGCTTGGAGTATCCATTTGCGGCACGTCTTCTCCGGTTTGGCACAGGGGATGACGGAGCCTTGCCCTTTCACAGCGGCCATCACCGATCGCCCCCGCAGAGGTTATTCTTGGATTCCATGGTAGAATCTCCTCACTGGCACAAGTTGGCGCTTGTGCCGGCTACTCTCGGGCTTCCGCCGTGTCTCCAAACACTTCTGGCGGAGGCCCTTTTCCTTACAATTCCCTATTCGATTGTCGCAGTCTCTCAGGCGATCACCTCCTTTCTAGTCGTAAAATTCCGCCTTCCTAAAACACCAAGGAGCTGGTGCACACACGTCGGACTGGCGGTTACTTCGCGTGGTTCGCCCGGTACCTCTTCTGCTTCTTGCTCTGCTGGCAGCTGTCGCTGCAGAACGTGGAGACGCGCGGCGCGCCCTTGCGATGCGGTGAATATTTCTCCACGAACACCTTCCCGCAGTACTCGCATACCCGGCACTTGCTGCCGTCGAGGGCAAAGTTGTATATCTGGGCGGCTATAGCAGATTGGAGGCAACCCTCCTCTTGCTCAGCGAGCTCATCCTCGTAGGAAGGGGGTGAGCAGCGATAGGCCTTTACGTTTCCCCTATCGTCGGACGCCTCGACGAACCCGATCTTGGGAGTAAGCGCCGCGAGGCACTCGGAGAGAAACGCATCGGCAGCTCTGATCACCTCTGCCACTTCTCGTTCATCGCCAAGGGCCAGGTCTTCGCCCGGACAGCTTAAGCCGTTCAGGTAGGCCATGATCTCGCGGACATCCTGGAATGCGGCGAGCGCACCGCAGACGATGCCGCTGAGCCGAAGCCCCCGGAACGATCTCTCCGCCTCCTCGGCCGTCGCGATTCCCAAGTAGTTCACACAGTAGGGGCTGAGACAGCTCCGATCGAGCTCGGCATAGCCCTCGCGCCGCAGGGAGTCCCGCACGGCCAGGTACCAGTTGAGCATTCCCTCGTCAGGGTGCAGATACGGCTTGGAGCGACCACAATGCGAGGAGTAGATGTCATACGCCGTATCCACCCGAGCCGCATCTTCTAACGTCTCGATATCCAAAATGTTGGCGATGGCGCGGCCGCGCCTGGCGACGCTTGGGCCGAGCAGGCCGTACTTCGACATGAAGCCTGCCATCTGGCACGGGTCAGACGGGTCGATGTCCATCATCTCGTGGTTGAATATCTCAGTAGGCAGCTGGCCGCTAGCGTAGTCGAACCCCTTCTCGCAATAGGCCAGCAGCCTCCCATCGGTGCCAAACAGGGGAACGACCTCGCAGACCCCCCACCAAACCGGGCCCAGCTTATGCACAACGGTAAACATGCGCTCGATCTTCATACGGCTCTCCTTAACTTTTACAACGGTGGCGGGCTATTTCGGTAACGCTAATAGTAACTACTAATTATTGTTTTGATAGTAACATGCTTATATTATACCTCCTGGGCCCACAAATGGAAGCATAGAGATAGAGAGGGGTTCAGATGCGAGCCTACGAAAGAAGATTCGAACCGGCCGTGGTGACTGCCGCCCAGGCAGCCCAGCACCTGAGGTGCAGCCCGAAGACCGTCCGGAAGCTCTGCCAGCAAGGCGACATCCGGGCCGTCAAGCTCGGCACAGACTGGCGCATCCCCACGGAGGCGCTCGATGAGTTTCTCGGATGCGAGAGCGGAGAGGAGGGGTGACGCACCCAAGAGGCGCAGACGAATTGGAGACACGACGCGCTGAGCGAAGTCCGAGAGAGCCCTAGAACACCAAACACGACATGAAAGGAAGCGGTCGAAATGACCCCCACAACGAAGCCGCAGGCAGCTGCCGAACGCCCTAGAGAAGCTTTTCAGGCAGCGCCCGCGAACTACACCTCTGATTATAGCAGCATTGCCGATGCCGTTGCGTTCCTCCTCCGCAGCGGGATGAGGCTCGATTGGACACCCGACCGGCCGGCGCAACCCGCGCCCCGCATAGACATCGAGCCGGCGATCATGGACGAGGATAAGCTGCCCCGACCGCCGGAGGCACTGATAGAGGGCCTGCTCTCCGAGAGGGGGAAGATGACCCTCACGGGGGCGTCGAAGACCTGGAAGTCCTTCCTTATGGTGCAGCTCGGCCTCGGCGTGGCCACGGGCACCGGCTGGCTCGGCCTCCGATGCAGGCCGGGGAAGGTGCTGTACGTCAACCTTGAGATCAACAAGGCGCAGTTCATGCGCCGCGTGTTCGATGTCGCGCGGGCGCTCGGCGCGGACAGCAGGGCCGTGGAGAGAAGCTTCTTCGTGGCCCACGGCATCGACGCCGCTCTTCCCATCGACCAGCTGGTAGACGCCATCCTCTCCCATGAGGAGGCCAGGGGCTGCGCCCTCGTCATCGTAGATCCCATCTACAAGGCCTTCGCGGGAAGCGAGAACGACCAGAGGGACATGGCGGCGTTCTGCAGCCAGCTGGACAGGCTCGTAAGCGCCCTCGGCTGCGCGGTGGCCACGGTGCACCACCAGTCCAAAGGATACCAGGGCAACAAGGACATGGCCGACCGAGCTGCAGGGTCGGGCGTGCTGGGCCGCGACGTGGACGCCCTCGTCGATGTGTGCCGCCTCCAGGCACCCGGCAACGCCATGAGGGCGACCTTCCTCCTGCGCGGCTACGACGAGCTGGCGCCCATCGAGTACACCTTCGAGCATCCCCTCTGCATCCGCGACACGTCGGGAAACCTGGCGGGGGCCCGCTTCTCGAACGCCCACGAAGGCGATTCCCGGGCAGCCAAGGTCGAGGCGACCCTCGCGAGAATAGAAGCCGCATGCGAAGAACTGCTCAAAGGTCGCGATAAGATCGACCGGAAAGAGGTCACAGACCGCCTCGGCATGAAGGGCGATACGGTGAGCAAGCACCTCGACAAGAGCTCCCGCTTCGCCTGCGAATCGGGAAGCAACTGGTGCCATATCAAGCGGCGTCGCTAGGGGCACCCCCCCTTAAGGAGGTGGCAGGCAGGGTGCCCCCTGCGCCTGCCCATCCCCTGGGCCCTCGTGCGCCATGCGACCTTGGGCCCAGAGGATGCCGTGGCTCCCATGGCCCTCGGCCACATCGGCTTGCCGTGGCCAGCCTTGGCATACCGGCTCCTGGGCGCGTTGCCCCAGCCACCAGGAGCCGGTAACCGAAGCTAGCTTCTGCGGGCAATGCGGCAGGGGGCCTTCGGCCCCGAGCCGCACGGGCCGCCTAAGCCCCGGAGAACGCCCCTATGTGGTGGCGCACGAAGGCCCTGTCCTCGGATAGCGGCAGGATGCTCACAACGTCGAACCTGACGAGCCCGGAGAACGCCTCCTGGGCCTCCCTCAGATACGCCACGGCCGCAGCCTCCATGCGCTCCCGGGAGGCCCCGACATCGGGCTCGTGAGGAAACCCTGCCCCTCTTACGCCGTCGCCCATCAGCACGTCGGCGAGCACCAGGCAGTCGCCGTCCAGGGCAACTAGATCGACAGAGCCGCCGGCATACCGCCAGCCCTGCTCCAAGATGTTGTAGCCCCTTCGCGTCAGGAAATGCGACGCCAAGCCATAGGCCTCTCTCTTGGCGTCGAGCATGCGAGGTCGTGCAGCTCGTAATGTGTCGCTGCCTGAAGGGGCAATTCGCGACGTACTGGTTGAGGCCTTTGTCTTCTTGAATAACGCTTCGGATGCCATAACGTCTCCTCTCTATCCTTTGGACGCAAGGGTTGGAAGGATGACCTCTGGTCAAGGCAAGGACATCCTCTGAAGACCCAAAGACGCGAGGCGCAGGTGCATCTATCCAGAACGTTGGGACTAGGCATTCATCTCGCAACCAGAAAGAACCTTGACAATTTTGCGAAAGGAACGGGACTTTACGCGAGCACGGGAACAGCGGTCAAGCCGATGGCCGCTGGGGCGTCCATGTTCCCATCTGCGCGAAGCCCCTCCCTTTGGAGGCAAGAAAACACGGGCGCCGGCAAAACCTTGACGGCACAGCGCACCTCGCATCGCAACCCGGCGTATACAGGGGGGGGAGGTGGTATATTACTTATCTGGAAGAAATAGGAGTACAGGAAGTACCCCCGCAACAATCTCCCTCCCTCGCCAGGGACGCGCAGCGGAAGTAGTAGCAGACCAGTAGGCATGTAGTGGAACACGAACCGGAAACCGCAAGAGGCCTTTGAGGTAGAGGCTGGAAATCGAGCAACTGGCAGCCCAGAAGTATACGGAAGCCTTCTAATACGCACGCAAAAGACAACAGGAAAAGCCCCCTGCTATGCTGACGCACTTATCGTATCGGCAGTAGGGGGTTCAATCTGACGGTCTCTGCCCTATTTCTCCGACCCTTGACCGCCGCGAACGGCAAGGAAAATGTACGGGAGAAATACTACCCCTATGGCAATCAGCATCCCCACAATGCTTGCCAAGTCTCCCGCAGGCTCTTCATCTCCTTCGTCATTCGTAACATGCGCTGCGCCTTCATCAGGTTCGTAATCGCGAACATACGACTTTGCCGAGGAGTCGCGCTCTGGCTCCGATGCGACCTCCCCACTCTCATCAGCAGCCCTCGATGGCATCTCTCGAAGAACGCCGAACGGCGTTTGATACTCCGTCTCGAAATACACATAGGAGCGAAGACGCAGTGGCGCAACCTCAATCAGCTTTCCATCTGCACACTGATACACATTTACACCAGATGCCCCTTGAGGCGGAAAGAAGATATCGATCTTCTCCGTTTCGGACGTAGCTGGCATTAGCGAAGCGCAATAGAGCTCGCCGACCTCGCCAGCATCATACATGCTCCTAAGCTCGTCGCATGCCTCGCACGAACCCTGCGGGTGCAGGCAGTCAAGCCCTTGGGCAACTGTTAAGGACTCACCCTCCATCAGGGCACGCTGAACGTTCAGCCCTACCCCCGTCTGCTCATCAACCACACCAAGCTCCCTGAAGATCAACTCCTTAGTAGGCACCCTGAATTGGTCTTCAAGTTTTTCTATCGTCTCATCCAGCTCTCTCTGTTCCTGATCATGTTGCGCTTTTGCTTCTTTGGCTGCATGGGCGGCACGGGCGGAGGCGTCCTCTCGAAGAAAGAGAACAGTGGCTGGCGGCACAAACAAGATTGCGCAGACCACACAGACCAATATCTTAGAGCCGAGAGCCTTCATTCCGGATAGCCCACACTGTTCATCAGCTCAAGAAGATCAGCGTTCATCTCTTCGTTTCGCTCGGCCGACGAACCGAAACTTAAGAGGCCGAAGCGATACGAGAATCCATTCTCCATGCGAATATACTCAGTGCGCATAACACCTACGTCGCCACTCTGCTCCCCATCAGAGACAGTTCCAGACGCCGTGGCGCGCCAGTAATCCCGATCTCCTATCGTCACCAACTCTGCATTCTCACTTTGCACTGCATCCATGCCAAGCTCGACACGGGCCAGAGCAGTCGCCTCATCAAGAAAGGCCATGTCTAACTCTTCGCGCGATACACCGCTCTCCGCCAACGTCTCACCCTCGTCAGCTACGATAGCGTATTCGTCCACAGCCCCGAAATACATCAGAGCGCCGTCCCCGTCATAGGGCGTCAGCACGCAGGAAACACCCTGCACCTCGCTCTCATCGCTGGCCTTTCCCCAGTCTATTGGAAACGTAAAGCTAACCCCTGTTTCTGGGTCGCGAAAAGCTCTCGCGGCGACCGTCCCTGATGCGGAGCGAGACCCAGCGGAGCCCTCGTCACTCTGCACATACTCTGATCGAGATGGGGCCTGCCCGTAATGCGCACGAGCGTACTCCATCATCGGGAGCTTCGTAGTGGAGAACGTAAACCATAGAAGGCACAGGGTGATGATGCTGAGAACGCTTGCGACAATATACGATGTGCCCTTCTTGGGCCTTTCGAGGATCTTGCTTCTTGTCAAGTTGCCATTCCACAGACATCCAAAGATGAGGCCACCAAAGAGAAGGTTGAAAAACGAAATCGCCCGAGAAGATTTGAGAAGCGGCTTCCTCCTGAAGTACGATGGGTAGACCGCCAGAGCGTAAACCGTAGTCAACACCGCCGAGACCATCCCGGACAAGGGACCGGCTATCGTGGTAACTGGATACGGAAGGGCCACAGCCGCAGCTCCCATATGCAGCTCTAGGGCTATCGTTATCGGGAGAGACACTACGACCGAGAGCAGCAGAATGGCAAGAAAACCCAGGATGGAAAACACAACTGAGGTTTTCCACACGCGAAGCGCCGGAAGCCCCTCTATTTCGGAGGGACAGAGTTCATCTCCAAGAGCCCCTGCCGAGGCTGACGAATGAGGCAATCCTTCTGCAGTCGCACAGCCGCTCTTCCCAATTCCTCCCAGGTCTTCGCTGGAAGAACGCTGCACGTCGCTGCTCTGACCAGTATCATCATGCATATCTGAGGCCCCCATTTGATCAGGTAACTTCCAATGGATGCCTCGATGACGTGGCGATCATGGAGGAGGACATCCACCCTATGTCGCCAAACATCCCTGTTGCGCAGCAAAACACAACTGGTCGGACGGATGTCCTCCAGCATATGTTTTGCTACGACTAGCAGAGCAAGTCGGGATGTTTGGCATGCCGCAGTGTATCACAGGGAAGACCGCTGAGGCCAATTTTCGACAACCTATAGAGGAGGCTAAGGGCCCATATCTCTCAGGTAGAGAAGCCTTGGAAGGGAAATCTCGCAGGAACCAAATCTACCCATATCAGTAGCAGCGGATTGCTGTGGCATACCGGGACACGACCATGAGAGACATGCGTCTTTGCTGCTCGCAATGCACAAGTCAACTGCAACAACGCACGTTCCTCAACATACGCAAATCGTACGATCTCAACACATGAGCGACTATCTAGAATCTCGCAAGCAACCCGTGCTATAATGCAAAGCAATCGGTGCCCCGCCGAGCCGGGCAGCATCGGTTGTTAGATCAAGCCGGGTTTACCTTTGCGCAGGGCCCGGCTTCTTCTTTGCCAACACTGTCCGTCACTCCCTTCTCACCAGGACGAGCCCGATGATTCCGATCACCACAAGCAAGAGGTCGCACAGGGCGGTTACTGTCTGGGTATCCATAGGCAAGCTCCTTTCGTGAAGCTGCCCGGACGTGACGGAGCACCTGACGTCATTGTAGCGCGCAGGAGCGGATGTCGGCAGCACATTGGGCAAACGGGAGAACTCCTCGCAACAAGGAGTGTTATACTTCGGGAAGTATTGACAAGAAGAAACGCAGCATCCAGCTGAGGGCCAGGTGCAGCAATTGGTGCAGCAAAGCAACGGTTCGGATAGGGATTTCCAGTATCTTCTACTCCCACTATCGGTTCGCAAAAGACCAGGTAGGAGCAGGGAAGGTCACGACTTCGTAGCCCCATGGAGGTTCAAGTCCTCTCGCCCGCACCATTTTGAAGCAAACGCCCTCCTCGGAGGGCGTTTTTGTTTGGGCGACACTCCCTGCCAACACGATTCGCCATATCAATCCCCAACAGGCTTCAAGTTGCTTTCTCGCGCGTAACAAGAATCGCATTTCAGCCTCTCGCCACGGACATTCTCACGACAATGGGAAAAGCGAGATGACGAGCGCGCGTCGTTGAGGCGAGCCACCGATATCGCCCGCTCCCACCTGTCCCAGGAGGAAAACCATGAAGAAGTCTGTTCTGTTACCCGCCATCGCGACCGCTGCTGCTGGCGTGATTACCGTGGCCGCAGCGGCCATGACCGGCATCCTCGCCAAGCGTCGGCGCGTGCGCGTCACCTGCAAGCCTTTTTACAGCGAGGCCACCCGCCGCTTCAAGATTCCGGGTCTCAACGACGGTTTTGTGCCCCAGGACCTCTTTTACCTAGATGACGAAAAGACCTGGCTGTTCAGCGGCTATCAGACCAACCGCAAGCCATCGCCCATCTTCCAGGTGCGCGAAGACGGCGCCGTTCTTCGCCACGAGGTGCTTCTCCCCGACGGGTCCCTCTACCGCGGCCACGGCGCCGCCATCACGGCCGCCGGGCCCTTCGTCTTCCTCACCGTGCGCGACGGATTCGTAGCCCTCGACCGCGCGACTCTCGCAGCGGCTGCCGACGGCGACGTCCTTTCGTCTATTGGACACCGCGCCGTGTCCCTCATGCCAGCATTTATGAACGTACAGAAAGGGATGCTCTACATCGGCGAGTTCCAGCATCGCGGACTTTACCCCACCCCAAAAAGCCACTGGCTGCGCTGCCCCTCCGGCGAGACGAATCCGGCGCTCGTGTACGCCTACGCGCCCCATGCTCACGGCCTGTTCGGGCTCGGCGAGCATCCCGCGGCAGTGTATTCCATCCCCGGCAACGTGCAGGGTCTGTGCGTAACGCCCGACGGCAACATCGTGCTCAGCCTGTCCTGGGGCCCAGGCGATGCCGAGGTGCGTGTGTACGACCCGGCCCGCGCTCAGCGAGGCGGCAGCTACCTGGTAGAAGGCCATCGCTGCCCGCTGTATTTCCTGGATGATGCAACCCTCGTGAAAACGCTGACGGTGCCGCCCATGGCCGAGGGTATCGACGAGCACGACGGACAGGTGTATCTGGCAAGCGAATCGGCCAGCAACCTCTACCTGCTCGGCAAGTTCTACGACGGCGGCTACGTGTACTCGTTTCCCGAGTCATAGGGAAAGCGGCGCAGAACAGCCTCATGGGCCTCGTCCCGCGCGGCGTGGCGGGCGGGCTCCTCGAAATCGACGCCTCCAACTGTCTGGGCGGCGTTTGCCATAGGCACAATCCGCAGGCTGACCCCCATACCAACGGCGAGGGCCTGCACCAAGTCGAGGGTGGGGTTGCCGCGCCCCCGCTCGATGCGGCTGATGACCGCCTGTTGCACGCCCGTGCGCTCAGACAGTGCACGCTGGGTCATTCCAACCTCCCGGCGGCACTGCGCCAGCGTCGCGCCAACTTCGCGAGCCAGGGCTTGCGCTTCGAAATCCCTCCCGCTATACCTGCCGGCGCTCTCACGAGCCCCTTCTGGGCTCACCTCGCGCAACAGGAAATCATCCTGCGAGCACGCGCCCATCGAAGACATGAGCAGCGCGAACTCGTCGTATTCGTCAAGCCCATTTGCTTTCAGCACCTGGCCGATGTTCTGCCTGCCGGGCGGAGGGATGCGTTCCTGCACCCAGCGAAGACTCAGATCATGGCCCACGAAGCGCTCCCCTTTTTGGGCAAGCAGCTCCAGCATGAGCGGAGCGTGTTCCAAAGCCCTATCGGAAAGCTCGATGCCGAACTCACGCGTTTGCTCATCATACGAAAGCCACCCGCAGGGAAGCGCGCGCCGACGGCTTCCGTCAATTATGGCAAAGGTTCTCAAGGCGACACCACCTTTCCCACATGATGTCCCACATCTTGTCGCGATGGCCCTGCGGCAACGCTCCTTCAAGCCCGCGAAACAGCACCATGCGATGCTCGGGGCTCAAGGGCTGTGCCAACTGCACGACGGTTCGCGCATCAACGAAGCGTCGGATGTTTTCCTCAAGGGATCGCGTACCCAGATAGTTGTTCGCGTTCACGTCGCTCAGCGGGTCGAAGGCCTGTACGCGCTCCGCATCACCGTAGCAGAAGCAGGCGAAGGACAACCCGCTATCGAAGAACGGCGCCAAGCGCACGACACCTTGCCGGTCGCGCAGCACCTCGATGTTTGCGCCGTGGCGATCGCGGTTGGCGATGAGGTAATCCACGATCATCATGCGCTGAATCGCCTCTCCCCATCCGAAACGATCCGCCAGCTCCAAGGGCGATTCGCCGGACTTCTTTTCCATATCGTAGAACGTATCGAAGGCGACCTTCCTCTCGCCTTGCTGCCGAAAGCTTCGCGAACGGTTGAGCCAGGTATCGTGCTCCACCCCGTCGATGGACACGAGCGCGTGCACAAGCTGGTACTCAAGATGAGGGACGCCCAACAGTCCCATAAGGCGACTCGCCACCACCTCGTTCGCGCATTCGTGACCGTAAATGCCCCGGTAGCTGTCGTAGCATGACAGCTTGTAGTACCAGGTCTCGGCGCCGGTTGTCTCCCTCGCCTTCAAGAAGCAGCCGGCGGTGCCCGACGTATTCGCCCGCTCCGACCAGACGAGCCGTCGTAAGTCCTGGCGCGTTTTCACCACATCTGGGCTTCGCATTGCCGCCCTCCTTTTACAAAAGTATATGATTTAGAAATCATATACTTTCATGAGAACAAGCGCAACGTGAGACTGGAACTACTTTAGCGATTGTCAGGCTTTTTCTCCGGTTTTGAGGTGAGGTGCCAGCCGTTGCAGTAGGGGCAGTGGTAGACGTGCAGCGGCGGAGCGCCGTGCTCGGCGCACTCGGCGGCCGTGAGTTCGGCCTCGTAGCGGCTTGCGTAACGATTCTTGCGTTCGCAGGCCTTGTGGCGCAGGGCTTCGGCGCGCTCCTCGTCGTGGCGCTGGCTGCGCGCGTGCTCGCTGACGAACACGTCATCCATGCCACCGAGAGACGCGGCGAACTCCGCCTTCTGCTTCTGCCACGCCGAGCGCTTCTTGCTGCCCATGGCCGCCTCCCTTCGCGAGAGCAATACCGAGGAACCTCACGGGCAACTATAACCTACGCCCGTGCAGGAACCATGAGCGTACAGCGGCTTCCTTGCTGGGTACGCGAAATCCCTGTCTGCTAGTTGTTCGAGAAGGCCGTATCCCCCTGACCGTCGGGCATGCGGGTGTAGGGGCCGGCGTCACCGCGCTGGGAAGGTTCACCGAACCACACCTCCGCAAGCTCGTCGTAGGCGCCACTGGTGCGGAGAGCCGCCAGCGCCTCGTTGATGGCGCGGGCCTGCGCCTCATCGGCCGCCACCATGACGAAGTCGTCGCCCGTGGGTGCCGAGACGATCACTTCCAGACGACCCGGCGCCTTCACCTGACGGAACCGCTGGACAACGGGCTCGTCCACCACGCTAGCTACCACGCGACCCGACACCAGTGCCGACAACGCCTCGTTGGGATCGTCGTACGAGATGATTTCCGCATCGGGAAGGTTCTCGGCCGCCCACGATGCCGCTGCGCCATCGTGCTGCACGGCAACGGCCCCGTTCGCAATGTCTTCCACTGTTTCGATCGCTCCATCGGCGCGCACGACCACGGCCAGATCGAGCGTCAGATAGGGGTCGGTCAGCACGACCGCGTCCGTGGGCGCGCTGCTGGTGCGAATGCTCGAGAGCCCCACGGTCGCCTCGCCGGCGGCCACTTTCGCCGCCACATCGTCCGCATCGCCGGGCTGAAGATCGGGCAGCGCCTCGGCGTCGTGCACCGGATCGGTGAACTGGACTTCGACGCCCAACTCTTCACCGACAAGCTTCACAAGGTCGATGGCGAAGCCTTCCGGCTGCATACCCGTCTTCGACTCGAAAGGCACGTGGTTGTAGGACGACGCCACCACCAGAACAGGGGGCCTTTCGCCCGAGGCTTCTGACGATGAGCCTCCCTCGCCTGCCATAGCAGCCTCGGTACCGTCGCCATTTCGCGAGGCCGATTCGCCACCTTCAGCCCCCGTTGTCGTTGCGCAGCCAAACAGCAGACAGGCGACGAGCGCCAGGACCATCGCGACGACCAGCCTCAAAGTGGCGGACGCTGAACCTTTCGCGCAACTCCGCTCCCCGATTCGATCCCTGAACTCCATTGTCTCTGGCTGGCTCATCTGAACGCCCTCTCAAAAATGATTTTTCAATCATCTTAAAGGGTGCGCAACCGCACAAATCATCCAGCCAGGATGAAACAAAACAAGCCAAGGAGTATTTTCGCAGAGAAATCAACGATTGTGCGAGTCTTGGAGGTCATAAATCCCCTGTCGCGCAGAGAAAAGTGCGATCGTGCGAGTTTTGGGAGCACAAAAACTCGCACGATCAGCGATTTCTTTGCACAACTTGGCCAATCTTGACAATAGTTTGATATCAAAGTATTCTATGCGGCACTAAGCCAGAAAGATGGCTGTAAGAGTTGGAAGCAAGAAGGATCAGAAGACGCAATGATCGGCATTCTTTACGAGTCGGACGAGTGGTCCGATTGGAAATTGGGACGCGAGCTTGAAGCGGCGCTGGCCGAAACGTCCCCAGCTAAAGTGCGCATGATCAATATGGAAGATGCCGACGCCGTAAAGCAGGCGCTAGCGTGTGACCTGCTCGTCAGCCGCGTGTTCGCGAGCGCGGCGTTTCGCGGGCACAATCAGGCCCATCGCACCATGGAAGAGCTCATCGCCCTCGTTGATAGCAAGGGTATTCCGCTCATCAATCCCGGACGCGCCCATCGTTTCGAAATCGACAAGCGCCTTGCCACTGAAACGCTGCGCGCAGCCGGCATCTCCGCCCCGGCCATCGTCGCGTGGGGAACGCCGGCGGAGCTCAATGTAGAACTGAACGATTGCGACGACTCGCGCGCTGCCGCTTTCAACCGGGAAGAAACCTGTGGGGTCTCGAGCTCCCGTGCGCCAGAAGCCGAAACCGCCTCCCGCAGAGGACCCCAGCCGACCCCGGACCAGTGGCCCTACCCCTGCATCATCAAGCCGAACTGCGGCGGTCGCACCACGCACACTGCGGTGCTGCGCAATCCCACCGACGCCCGCGTGTTCCTCGCAAAAGCCCCTGACCTCGTCTTCATCGTGGAGCCCTACATCGAAGCGGCCGGCGGGTTCCTCACGCGCGTCGACGTAGTGGAC
>CANEDU010000021.1 GCA_947426355.1 uncultured Adlercreutzia sp.
TGTTCGTCATCATCGCTATTCGCGTGGCCACTCTGCCGGGCGCGGCAGCTGGCTACGAGTACCTGCTCATTCCCCGCTGGGAGGCGCTGCTGAACCCCACGACCTGGGTGTATGCCTTGGGCCAAGCGTTCTTCAGCCTTTCTTTGGCCGGCTGCGGCACGCTCGTGTACGGCAGCTACCTGAAGAAGGACGTGGACACCGTCTCCGCCGCGCGCAACGTGGCCATCTTCGACACCCTGGCCGGCCTTGTGGCCGCCTGCGTGGTGGTGCCCGCTGTGTTCGCCTTCGGCCTGGATGTGTCCTCCGGCCCCCCGCTGCTGTTCATCACGCTGGCCCAGGTGTTCCAGGAAATGCCCTTCGGCAACATCTTCGCCGTTATCCTGTTCATCTCGGTTGTGTTCGCCGCCATCACCAGCCTCATGAACCTCTTCGAGGCGCCCGTGGAGGCGCTGCAGGAGCAGCTGCATCTCTCGCGCGCCGCATCGGTGGGCCTCGTGGCCATCGCAGCGGTGGCCGTGGGTCTATTCCTCGAAGGCGGCTCCACCGTGTCGCTGTGGATGGATGTAGTTTCCATCTACGTCATGCCCGTGGGCGCGCTTTTGGCGGCCATCATGTTCTTCTGGGTCTGCCCCAAGGGCTTTGCGAAAAGCCAGGCGGAGCTGGGCCACGGCAAGCCTTTGGGCCCCTGGTTCAACTTCATGACCCGCTACGTTTTCGTGGGCATCACCGCCGCGGTCATCGTACTCGGCATCTTCTACGGCGGCATCGGATAAGCGCCCGCTCAAGCACTTGGAAAGGAGCGCCGGCAGAGACGCCCGAGTGCCACAGCTCCGACCGCCGTCCAGACGGCGGTCACCGCAAGCGGGCCCGCGGCCGCCGCAAACGCCAGATGGCCGCCCAGCGCCAGCTGCAGCAGCGTGTCCATGCCGCCGGTAGGAGCGAGCCGAACCACGCTGTCCACCGATGCCGCGAAGTCGCCGAGCAGGGGCGAGACGGCCAGAAGCAGCACTGGCAGGCTGTAGAGTCCCGCGGTCATCTGATCGCGCGAGGCGATGCCCGCCGCGAGCGACAGCAGCACCACGGGCACCGCCCCCAATACGCCGAACAGCACATACCAGCCGAGAAACTCCCAGCCCACGCCCGAGACCGCGAAGCACAAAAGCTCGGCGGCCACCGTCAGCCCGAAGGAGGCGACGCCCCGCGCAGCCACGATTTGGCGGACGCTCACCTTCGCCAGCAGAAGGGTGCGCAGCGCGTGCTTCTCGCGCGCCTCAGCCAGACTGTAGACGGACACCATCGACCCGCCCAGGCCGATGCTCATGCACAGCGCGACGGAGAGCACCATATGCTGGAGCGTCGGATCGGCCGCCTCCCCCGCCATTGCCCCATCGCCCACGAGGAGCCGGAAGAACACCGTGAAGGCGAAGGGCATGACGATGCAAAAGACCATCGTCGGATTCTTGAAGGTATCGACGATCTCCTTGGCGGCAAGAACGCCCACGCGTCGAAAATCTTCCCTCATCGGCATCTCCCTTCATCGCCTCTTGACTGCCGCGCGAGCGCGGCGCAACGTTTTTGCGAGCATAGCGCAAGTTGCGCCCCTCGGCTACGCGCAGAGGGGCGCAACGGGCCAACCCGGCAAAGAAGGGCCTGAGCGACAGCGGCCCGACGGGCAGAATGGGAAGACGCTAGCGGCCCTCCCTCGTCGCCTCCATCTTATCCAGACGCTTGTTCACGGCGCTGATGCCGTTCTGCAAATGCACCACACCCGCGCCAATAAGCACGAAGGCAAAGGCGAGGGCGCCGACCAGGATGGTGAAGGCATGGGGTTCAATCATGGGATTTCCTCTCATTTGGGGCATCGGGGCGATGCCGGCGAACTGACAGGGCCCATGATGGAAAAGCCGCCGCGGTCCCGCAAGGGATTTCGCACGACGCGCGCCCCAGCCTGCACGAGAGGAGCGCAGAGGCGCATGAGAGGAGCAGCCGCAGGTCATATAGAGGGACGGCACCGGCAGAAGCACACCGCGCGCGGGTTTTGCAGCAGCTCCTACTTCCAGCCGTAACGCTCGCGCATCTCGTCGGCGCGGCCTTTCGAAAGGGGCAGCGAGGTGTGAGCCGCGTCGGACAGCACCAGATTGAAGGTGTTGCGGGTGTAGCGCTCCACCCGGGCCACCTTCTGAACGTTCACGATGTAGGAGCGATGGCAACGGAAGAAGCCGAAGCGCCCGAGCTCGGCCTCCAGCTCGTCCATGGTGAGGCTCGTGGGATACAGCTCGCCGCGCACGCTGGCATAGTTCACGCGGTTGGCGCTCTCGATGAAGTCGATGTCGCGCGGATCGAGCAGCAGCGTGACGCTTCCCGCCTTCGCGGCGATTTTGCACACGCGCATCTCGTCGAAGGCATCGGTGTCGGCGTCGGCGCCGTCCTCCTCAACCTCGGCGACCATCAGCCGGCCGCCCTCCTCCCAGAACGCCCGGCCCGGCATGAGCAGCGCCTCGCGCAGGGGCTCGCCCACCGTCACGAATACCGTGCCGGCCTCGTGGCGCTCGGCGATCCAGCCCAGCACCAGCGCACGGGCCTCAGGCCCCAGCTCCAACAGCGGGCGCTCGCAGAAGCACAGCTCGGGGTCGCCCAGGCTCATGCGGGCGAAGCCCAGCAACGCGCGCTGCTCGGGTGTCAGCTTCGCCACCTTCGCACGGGCCGCCTCCGCCAGACCGAAGCGCTCGAGAGCCTCATCGGCCGCTGCCGCATCGCGCCCGGCCAGGCGCGCGAAAAGACGCAGGTACGAACACGGCGTATCGCGGTCGAAGCCACCCTCGTCCTCCAGGAAGTAGGCCGCGCGCCGCTCGCCCTGCATCGCGTACGCCGCCTCACGGGCGCGGCGGCTCACATCACGGCCGCACTCCACGTGCACGCTGCGGCGCCCGTCGCACACCTCGCAACGAATCAGCGCCTCAATAGAGGGGTAATCGGCCGGAAACATATCTGGGGCCATGGCGTCTCTTTCGAATCGGACGGAAGCGCAGCGCGTAGCAGCAGGTCCTACACGCAGGCCTCCACCACGGCGGCGATGGCCTCGGCGTGCGAGCGGGCAGCGGCCGGGTCCACGGCCTCCACCATTACGCGCACCACCGGCTCGGTGCCGCTCGGGCGCAGAAGCACGCGGCCGTCATCGCCTAAGGCCTCCTCGGCCGCGGCCACGGCGGCAGCCACCTCGGCGCTTGCGTCCACGGCGTGCTTGTCGGCCACGCGCACGTTGATGAGCGTCTGCGGCATCTTCTCCATCACGCGAATGGCCTCGCCCACGGACTTGCCGGAGCGGATGACCGCCGCCAGGAACTGGCAGGCCGTCATAAGACCGTCGCCGGTGGAGTTGTGGTCCAGCAGAATCATGTGACCCGACTGCTCGCCGCCGATGGAATAGCCGTGCTCGCGCATGGCCTCCAGCACGTAGCGGTCGCCTACCTTGGTCTGCACCACGTTGATGCCCGCCTCGCGCATGGCGCGCACGAAGCCGAAGTTCGCCATGACCGTGGATACCACGGCGTCTCCCGCCAGCACGCCGCGCTCGCGCATGTCCAGCGCGCAGACGGCCTCCACCATGTCGCCGTCGATCTCGGTGCCGTCCGGCGTCATGAGCATGACGCGGTCGGCGTCGCCGTCGTGCGCGATACCCACATCGGCGCCCGTCTCGGCCATAAGCTCGCGCAGCGGCTCCAGATGGGTAGAGCCGCACTGCACGTTGATGTCCATGCCGTTGAAGTCGTCGTTGATGACGAACACCTCGGCACCCAGGCGGCGCAGGGCCTCGGGGCTCGTGAGCGCCGAGGCGCCGTGGCCCGTGTCGAGCGCAATGCGCAGGCCCTCAAACGAGATGCCCTGCTCCTCGATGGAGCGAGCCACGTGATCGATGTAGATGTCGCAGGACTTCTCCAGCTCGATAGCCACGCCCACCTCGGCGCCCGAAGGCATTTTGATTTCGGAGGCCAGATAGCTCGTGGCGTCAGCCACGGCGTCGGCGCCAGCAGCTTGGGCCGCCTCCCAGGCGACCTCTTCGGCGCGGGCCACCTCGCCTTCCAGGCCGCCGCGCACGATGAACGCCTCGATCTCGTCCTCTACCGCATCGGGCAGCTTGAAGCCCTGGGCGTCGAAAAGCTTGATGCCGTTGTACTCCGGCGGATTGTGGGAGGCCGAGATGACCGCGCCGCCCGCAGCCCGCATCTCGCGCACGAGCAGCGCCACGCCCGGCGTGGGAATGATGCCGGCCTCGAGCACCGTGCCGCCAGCACTCATGATGCCCGCCGAAAGAGCCGCGCCCAGCATGTCGCCAGAGCGGCGCGTGTCGCGGCCGACCACGATGGTCTTGCCCAGGTAGATAGCGGCGGCCTGCCCCAGGCGGTAGGCCATCTCGCAGGTCAGCTCCACGTTCGCGATGCCGCGCACGCCGTCGGTTCCAAACAGTCGGGCCATGGCTATTTTCCTCTTCTCACGTATTCGTCATACAGGCGCACGCCACCCTGGGGGCGCTCGCGCTCGGTCATGCGGTTGTTCAGCTCGGCAGCGAACTCATCGAGCCCAATGCCGTAGCGCTCCAACACCACGAGAAGATGATACACCACATCGGCCGCCTCATAGCGCAGGTGGTCCACCGCCTCGCCGTACTCGGGAGGAAGCTGCACCGAAAGCGCGTCCGCCTCGACGCCCGCGACATCAGCGACCTCGGCCGCTCCATCGGCTTCGGCGCGCGAGCCATCGGAAGCCGCCTGAAGCGCCACGGCCGCGGCCAGCGACGAGGTGGCCCAGCCCTCCACGTCCTTGGCGGCCAGGGCCACTTCCCCGGATTCTTCCATAACCTTCTTCAGCACCGCATCCACGTTGCCCGTGAGAAGCCGGTAGGTGTAACTCGCCTCATCGGCATCTCGCCGGGAGGCAATGGTGGCGGCCAGGGCCTCCAGGGTGGCCCCGATCTGCGAGGCCGGGGCATCCTGCCCCTCGGGAATATACGTCTTATCGACCATAGGTGGCACTGCTTTCTCTTCAGACCGCAACGTGATATACTGCAGGGGCCAGCAAAGCCCGAGTGACCTTACACTCCGGTCGGGCGGCGCGGGTCATTGATTGGAAAGGGCTAGTTGCAGCTAGCCCTTTTTCTTTCTCTCCGCGTCATCCTCGCGTTTATGCTCCTTCCACGTTCTCCATACTTCAAGTATAAAGATGGCAACGTTTGCAACCATCGCCAACATGCTCAGAGTTTCATGAACTACATTCATAGGCAACACTCCTCTCGAAGCGCCGCCCACGTTCGGACTTTGCCAGCCTCTCTATGATACCCGTACAACAAGAAGAAGGCGGCCCGCATAAGCCACCTTCTCCAAATCACACAATGCGAATGCGTCCGAAACTGCCCGAAGCGATCAGGCCTCCTCGGGCTCTAGGTCGTCCAAAGCCGGAGACGCTGGGCGCTCCTTGGAGGCCGCACGGCCGCGCAGCGAGGCGAAGGCGTCGGCGAAGGGAGCCGGCTTCCCACTGACCACGCGGAAGGAGATGGCATTCGTGGGGCACGCGTCGATGCAGTCGCCGCAGCGAGCGCAGTCGTGCAGAGGCAACTCGCCGAGGTCGGGATGGCGCAGGTTCACGTCGAAGGAACAGGCCGTGGCGCAACGGCTGCAGGCCGTCTCCTTGGCGGTCTCCAGGCACCGCTCGTTGTCGATAACGGGCATGCCCGTGCGGCTGAAGCGGGAAAAGAGGCTCATGAACGCCGAGATGGGGCAGAAGCGACCGCACCATTTCCGCAGAAACACCAGCTCAATGACAAGCATGGCCGGCACGAACAAAAGCGACCAGTTCAAATCGCCCGCGCCGAACAAGCCCACGAGCAGGGCCACCGCCGCGAACGACAACCCCACGGGGCACACGAGGCAGAACACCGGGAAGCCGAACACCGCGGTAGTGAGCACCGCGCCGCCGAGCACCGCATGACGCGAATCGAACTTCGCGTTGCGCTTGGCGCCGCACGCCCCGCAGGCGCCGCACGCGTGGCCCGAAGGCGCCGCCTTGAGCGCCGCGATCTCCTCGGCAGCGAGAGCCTGGTTGACCTTGGCGTCGGCCGCCTTGCGCTCTTCGAGTTTCTTCACCGGCGTGAAGAACTCCTTCACGCGCCGCCACAGCGTCACCGGGCACACCCAGCCGCAGAACAGGCGCCCCAGCAGAAGCACGAGGGCGATGGCCACAACGATGCTGATAACCGCCCGGGGAATAAGCGTCTTGGCCGCGACCATGGAAAGCAGCGCCCCCACAGGGCAAAGCACGGCGATATCGGCCGCGCCGAAGCCGCACCACGTACCGGCGGCCACGTTGGCGATCAGGCAGACCGCAAGCGCTGCGAAGGCAACGACGGCCACAACGGTTCGCGCGTTCTTGAACTTCATGGCAACCCCCTACTCGTCCAGCGGTTTCACGACAATGGCACGCTCGGAGGCGTTCATGGCAGAGCCGGCCTGGGCCGACACGCACACGGCCTCGCAGGCGCCGCAGCCGTTGCACTTCGCCGCGTCCACCACGGGAAGCCGCGTGTCCAGGGCATCGGATGCGTCGGCGTTCTGGTAGTAGATCGCCGCCTTGTCCTCGCCCCGCACCTGGATGCAGACATCGTGGCAGAACGCGCAGAAGCTGCTGCGGTAGGCGATGCAGGTCTCGGTGTTCAGAACCGCCACGCCGAGCACCTCGCTGTCGGGCGTGTAGTCGGCAGGCAGTGCCAACGCGCCCGACGGGCACACCTCAGCGCACAGCGGCACGCCGCCGTTGCGCTCGGCGCACATATCGCAGTAGCGGAAATCGTCCAGCTGGCCGGGATAGCAGTCGGAGAACTCCATGTGCGGCGTGCGCATGTTCAGCACACCCGAGCCGATAGAAGCCGGCACGATGACCTGCTCGGGACACGCCTCGATGCAACGGTAGCAGTGCACGCACTTGGAAACCAGATTCTCCTCGTCCTGCCCTCCGGGCGGTCGCACCAGCGCCTCGCTTCCCAGATAGCGCAGCGAGCCCAGCCCAGCCATAGCCACCGTAGCGCCCACGCCGATGCACAACGTGCGCCGACTCAAGGAATTCTTTTCGGTCATCGCCTCTCCTCTCGACCTCAAAAGGTGAAGGCGACCAGATCGTCGCCTTCACCTACGCACTCTACGAAAGCGCGCTCGTCTCCACCCAGATGGCGGGGCGCACGCCCACGTTGCCACCGAGATCGCTCGAAAGCTCGGTGCCGTGGTCCTCGAAGCCGTCGTGCAGCTCGCCGGCCATGCGGTAGCCGTCGCCGTGCACGTAGCCGTCGTCGGTCACCACGGAGGCGTAGCCCGCGTAGTAGCCGTTGGAGCGCAGCCACCAAACAGCGGCGCCCTCGGGCTGGTCGGCGTTGCTCGCCGTGCCCACGTACACGCCTTGGGAGGTGGCGTAGTCGGTGGGATGGGCCAGACGGGCCGCGTTATTGGCGAAGTACTTCTTCGCCTCGGCCACACTCAGCAAGAACACCTGGTCGGTGGTCTCGTCGGCCACGTGGATCGACGCGTCCGCCGCCGTCTTGCCCGTATGCGGCACGTTGTTCTTCGTGTCGGTCAGCGTGGTGGCGGCAATGGCGCCCTGCTCGTCGGCACCGAAGGCAGCGTTCAGAAACTCGCCGTTCAGCCAAGCGCGCACGGAGCTCGTCGCCCACTGCACGTCCTTCTGGGGACGCGGCGACTGCACCGACCACTGGTACTTCTCGGCCGAGTCGTCATAGGGCACCGCATCCAGCACGTACTCGCTGACCAGCAGCGTCTTGCCGTTCTCCTCGGCGAGCTTAAGCCACGAGATGTCCTGGCCCTGGTACGAGCCGAAGGTGACCTTCTCGAAGCTCTGCTCGTCGGCAGCCTCCGCTCCGGTATAGGCCAGAAGGGTGTTGTCGCCCTTGGCGGGATCGCTCGCCGGCGCGCTTTCCGTGGCGCATCCGGCAAGGCCGAGCACGAGCGCGCCTGCAACCAGCGCCACACCCGCCCTCTTATATATTCCTCGCATGAGAATCTCCTTGTCTCAAGTGATCGAAGGGAGGGAGGCGCGAGGCCTCCCCCGCACTCGCTAGTACAGCATGAACAGGGTCTCGCCCATGGTGTACATCATGATGCGCAGAGCCACGGCGCACACCAGGCCGGCGATGGCGACCACCGCGCCCCACACCTTCCACGAATCCTGCTTCTTGCCCACAAAGGCACCGGCCAGGGCGACGATGAGGGCGATGACGGCCACCACGAGCGCCGTCATGGAGTCGCCGGTGAACAGGGACACGTCGGCGGGGTTGGCCAGAGCTGCGTTGGGATGGGTCGGGTCGAAGTAGTACTGGAAGGACTGGAAGCTGGCGGAAGAGGCCTCCATGGCGAACATGTAGGCGGCCGACAGCACGGCGTTCACCGCAGCGCCGATGACGGCAAGCAGGCCGATGCCCTCGATCTTCTCGCCCACAAGCGCGCCGATGAAAGCCACGGTGGCCGGGCCCATGACGCAGGCGGCACCCAAAAGCGACAGCATCTGGAGCACCGTGTCCCAGGCGGGCAGCGACGGCATCATGTAGCTGTGGCCCATGGCGAAGATGAGCACGAGCGTGAGCACAATGCCCACCACGGCCAGCCACTGGGGCACGGTGTTGTCCTCGGAGCGGCGCAGCATGAGGAAGTACAGCACCATGACCACCACCAGAAGCACGATGGCGATGAGCTCCTGGGTGATGCCCGAGGTAAGGTGGCCGAAGCCGTTGAACAGGTTGAACGGGTGGGTCAGGTGGAACACGACGGCGATGCCGCCCACGGCGAGGATGACCACCGACGCGATCAGCGCCGGCAGCTGAGCCGCGCCGCCGCGCTTCTGCAGCGCGAGCACGCACTGGGTGCCGAAGATGCCGGCGGCCCAAGCCAAAAAGCTCGTGAAGATGACGAGCGGGATCTGAATCTCCATGGGTTACTCTACCCCCTGCCACTTGATGTTGCGCATGATGTAGAACATGCTCGGTCCGTTGCCCACGTCGGTGAGCTGGTACACCTGGTCCTCGGTGAAGTCGTTCACGAAGTCGCCCAGCTTCTCGCCGCGCGGCCCCTCGAAGGACTCGATGCCGGCTTCGGCGTCGCCGTACCAGCGGGCCATACCGCAGCACTGGCTCACGCACTGGGGCAGCTCGCCTTGGGCGGTACGCTGCTGGCACAAGGTGCACTTCTCCACGACGCCCTCTTCCTCGTTGAGGTAGCGCACGCCGTAGGGGCAGCTCATGACGCAGAACTGGCAGCCGATGCACTTCGACTTGTCGATCTGGATGGTGCCGTCGGGCAGCTTGTGCGATGCCTCGGTGGGGCACACCGACACGCACTGGGGGTTCTCGCAGTGCTGGCACTGCACGTTCAAAAAGTAGGTCTCAACGTCCGGGAACTGGCCGCTTCCGCCCTCCTTGGGGGTGGGGCCCACGCGCAGGGTCTTGTTCCAGAAGTTGCCGATGGGCACACCATTGACCACTTTGCAGGACACGCTGCAGGCGAGGCAGCCGACGCACCGGTCGAGATCGGTGCAAATTGCGAGCTGTGTCATTTCTCCCACTCCTTTCTCTTACGCGTCGAACTTGTCGGGATGGATGCCCTCGGCGCCGATGGCCCACAGCTTCAGGCGCGGATCGGACGAGTCGTGGATGATCTCGGTGCCGTCGTTGCCGCAGGGGATAGGATTGCCGAAGGGGCTGTTCTCGGGCGTGGCCTTGTACACCTTCACCGGATAGCCGCGCACCGTGGAGGAGCCGTTGTACTTGTCCTGGGCCGTGCGGTCGACGATGCAGTTGATGCAGGACAGCTTGAAGCCCTTGTCGGCCTGGGCCAGCTCCGGATACCACCACTGATGCTCGCAGTTGATGGTGTTCGGCGCGATGCCGTAGTACAAATCCACGGTCTGGCGCACCTTGCCCCAGGGACTCTCGATCCACGCCCAGTCGCCCTGCTCAAGCCCGAGCTCGGCGGCCGTCTCCGGATTGATCTCCATGCGGGGCACGGGCCACAGCTCGCGGCACCACGGCAGCTGGCGATGCTCGCTATGGAAGTACACGGGGATGCGGCGGCCGGTGATGCAGAGGATCGGGTACTCCTCGTAGGTCTCGGCGTCGCGCACGCGGGAGTGGATGCCCTCCACGTAGTAGGGCAGCGCCTCGGTGTGGAAGCCGGGAATGACCTCGGGGCCGTCGGAGCCGTCGGGGAAGTGCGACTCGATGGTGGTGGCCCACAGCTCGTGCTTCATGGTCGGCGTCGGGAAGCCGGGAATGTTGATGTCCAGCTTCGTCGGCTGCTGATGCGGCGCCTTGCGGAAGGCCTGGCCGATCTCGTAGCGGCGGTAGGAGCCCCAGTCGTCCGGGAAAACTTCCTTCATGTTCCAGGTGCCGTGCTCCTGATAAGCCTGGGCGAACTCCTCCCAGCTCTCGTAGGGAGCGCAGCCGCCGCCGTGCTCGGCATCGAGGCACTCGTACTCCAGGGCGAGCAGATCCACCGGCTTGCCGGTCTCGGCCGACTTCTTCTCCCAGAAGGGATCCTCCGGGTCGGTGGAGAAGGGCACGCCGAAATACGGGCCGAGCTCCAGGAAGTACAGCGGGTCGCTCTTGCACTCTCCCGGAGGGTCGACGGCCTTCACGCACAGGCTGAAGGAGCCGCCGGAGCCCTGGGCGATACGTTGGGCGTTCATCTCGGTCCAGTGGCACACCGGCAGAAGGATGTCCGCCGCGCCCGAGGTGGGCGAATGCCACAGGTTCGCCTCGAAGAGGAAGTCCAGCATGAGCAGGGCCTCCCAGTTGTAGCTGGCGTTGGCCATGTTCATGTGGTCGCCGGAGCCGATCATGCCCGCGTGAATCTGGTAGGGGGCGTTCGCGTCGCGGTGCATGTACTCCATGACCGAGTTGCAGTCCGCCCACACGGCGTACCAGTACAGCATGGGGAACTTCTCGTAGCCGGCAATGCGGTTGTACAGCCCGAAGAAGGGGGCGCGCACGAAGGACGCAGGGTTGGAGCCGCCGTCGGCGCCGGGGTACATGGACGTCGGGCCCGACTGGGTGGTCCAGCCGTTGGTGGCACCGCGCTGGCCGCCGGGGGTGTCGATGGCACCCACCATGGCGCAGGCGGCCATGATGGAGCGGCAGTTCTGGGTGGACATGCCATGGTGCTCGATGGCCAGGCCGTAGTTGATGCCGCCGTTGGGAATGCGCGGATCGTCACGGGTGGCCCACTCGAGGCAGGCATCGGTGAGAAGCTGCGCGTCCACCTCGGTGATCTCGGACACCTTCTCGGGGGTGAAGTCCTCCAGGTACTCGGCCCAGATATCCCACACCGGACGGCCCTTATGGGTGGTGCCGTCCTTCAACTTCACGTCGAACTCGCCGTACATGGCCGGGTCGATCAGCGGGTTGAACTCGGAGAGGTCGTACACCTTACCGGGCTTCTTCGACTCGTCGTCGCGCAGACGGGAGAGGTCCTGGTCGAAGTAGCTCGTGGACTTCTGCCAGGTTTCGCCCTCCCAGTGGGCCTCGCCCACCTCCGGGTGCGCCTGCCAGTAGGTCCAGCGGTTGTTCAGCTGGTCGAACACGAGGTAGCGCTGCGGGTCGCCGTCGCCCTCGATCTCCCAGTCGACCATGGTCGGGTCGATGTCGGCCTCGGTGAGCAGACGGGTCTGGTAGGCGTAGGGGTAGCCGCCGTTCTGCACGTGCTCCTCGTAACCGGTGGGATCCATGTCGGGCACCACGATGAACGGAGAGTTCGACCAGCGCTTCAGGAACTGCCAGTCGCACAGGTCGTTCTTCAGGATGAGGTGGCACCAGCCGAGCGCGAGCGCGTTGTCGGTGCCGGGACGCAGCGGCAGCCAGTACTTGGCGGTACGTCCCAGGTTGGTCTGACGCGGGTCAACGGAGATAAAGGCATCGGCGCAGCGGGCGACGTCCACCACGGTACGGGCGGCATCGTCGTAGTTCGACTGCGACTGCTCGGTGGCCCACTGGACGAACTTCGTGGAGTGGTTGATCAGCTCCGACCACGACCAGGCCTGAACGTTGTCGATACGGCTGGCGAAGTGGCGCGGGCCCTTGCATACCTGGTAGGCGGCCACGATGTTCGGCGTGCCGAACAGCAGAAGAGCCATGCCGGCGTCGGACTGCATGCACCACTGACGACCCGTGCCGCACCAGGTGAAGGTGGACTCGTTGCCGTACTTCTCGGTGATCTCCAGAATGTTGTCGGCAATGGTCTGGTAGGCCTCGTCCCAACTGATGCGCACCCAACCGGGATCGTCGTCGCCCTTGGGGTTCGTGCGCTTCATGGGGTACTTGATGCGGTCGGGGTGGTAGGCCGCCTGAATGGAAGCCTGGCCCTTGGCGCAGTGATTGCCCATGGTCAGGAAGCAGTCGGCGTCGCCCTCGGTGCGAATGACCTTGCCATCCTGGACATAGACCCACACGCCGCACTCCACCTTGCCGCAGCCGCGGCAGCAGGAGCGGATGCGCGTGACCGCCGACTCCCCGGCGGCGGCGTTCTCGTTCTCGGCGAGAGCGACCGTGGGGCTTGCGGCGCCGACGGCGGCGGCCGCAGCAGCAGACACGACGGCGGTCTTCACGAACGAACGACGTGTCATGTTCAGCTTGCCCATTTCATCCTCCTTCTTTCTTTCGTTCTCTCGGTTCCAGCTGTAGAAGTCTTCTCGGTTCTTGTTGCAACTCCCCGCCAGTCGGAGCTGCGGGGTGCCTTGATTCGCTCAGACAGTCCTCGCTTTGTGAAACAGGACGTTGAGTCCTGTTTCAGTCGCGTGTCGGCGACCGAGCAAAGCGAGGAAGTACCCGGAGGGTAAACTGCGCTCGGTCAAGGCACCCCGCATCTCCTCTGCGCATTGCCTCGCTTGAACCCTTCGCTGCTAACAGCTTTCCTGCCTTACACAATAGAGGGCGCAGGTGGCATAAGGAATTTCCGAAGATGCCGGGTTGACGGGCTGACAATGCCCATCCGGCATCGGTTATGCCGTGCGGGCATAAGGC
This sequence comes from uncultured Adlercreutzia sp., assembly GCA_947426355.1. Classification (GTDB taxonomy): domain Bacteria; phylum Actinomycetota; class Coriobacteriia; order Coriobacteriales; family Eggerthellaceae; genus Adlercreutzia. The sequence continues at coordinate 13,064 of CANEDU010000021.1, forward strand.
GCTTCGAGCACAATTGAGCAGCGGCTGGAGAGATGTCGCCCGGATCGGGAAGAAAAGAACGGTTTTCGTAGTTTGAGGCTTACGCGATAGCGGAAGGAACTTACGTGACCTGGGAAAACTCAATCGACGTCGTATTCGATAATGTGAAAGAGGGCGCGCAGACTACGAAAACCGTTCTTTTCTTCCCATTTCAGAACCCCTTGCCCCGGAATAACGAAGGGCGCCGCTGCCGGAGGGGATGGCAGCGGCGCCCTTCTCAAGGGAAGGAGAGTACCGGGCCGGTCGTTGGGGAAAGAGGAGGGAGACGCCCCGGGTACGGGAATTAACGTTGCAGGGTGCGGGAATCCAGCTCGACGGCAGTGCCGTCGGCTTTCTCGATGCCCCAGATGGCATAGTCGAGCGTGAAGACGGGTTCTGAAACCGCCGTCGCAGCGGCCTCGTCGGCCTCAGGGGCGGACCCGGCTTCGCCAGCGTCAACCTCGTCGGCGCCGGCATCGCCCCAATCCATAGCCGCATCGACGGCTTCGGCAGCCGATTCGGCGTCCGTAGGTGCCTCGAACTCGGTGGCATCCGCAGCCGCCTCTGGGTCGGCATCGGCGGCCGGCGCGCACTCGGCGGCCTCCTCGGCGGCGCGGGCCTCGCGGAACTGCCGCAGCTCTTCCTCGTAGGCGGCCTTCTGCGCCTCAAGGCTCGCCAAAGACGGAATGCGCACGCGCGCCACATCCTCGCCGAGGGCACCCTCGGCGCATAGAGAGCGCACCGTGTCGCAGAACGCGGGGGCCGCGCTCGGAATGCGGTTCTCGTCGTCCATCTTCACGCGCAGCACGGCGTTCGGGGAGAAATCGAAATCGACCCACTCGTAGGTCACGTTCCCGCTGCCCAGCGGGTGCAGCACGGTGTTGAAGTTGTGCATGGCCGTCGACATATTGCGCGTGGCGTTGGCGAGCCACGGCATGAAGGACTCGCTCCACAGCTGCTGGGCCGCAGCGTCGGCCGGGTTCCAATAGGGCTTCATGAGCCGCACGTTCAGGCGCATGAGGTTGCCCTCGGCGCGCTCGTCCTCCGGCAGCTCGGAGACGACCGACTGGGCCAGGTACATGTAGCTGCGCTTGATCTCGGCCGCCTGGGCCTCCGAGTAATCTTCGGGCAGCAGCTTCACCTGAAGCACGAGCGACGGCTTGGGCAACATGGCGTCCTCCTTGGCGTGAGTCGTTTCACAGACGTTGTTCGCGGCCCAGTATCGGGCGGTTCCGCGCAGCTCGTCAATGGGGTTTTCGCTGCCATGTCGAATCGGAATAAAGCCATGGCGCGCCGGCATCAGCGCTGCCGAATCATCATGAGAGTATGCCCCTGAACAGGCTTGACGCATAAATTCATGCCTCTCTATGATCGGGACATCGAATGTTTCAAGGCTAGGAGGTCCCATGACCGAGCACGATCAGAGCGGCTTCTCCTTCGCGGAGGATACGGCCGTCGACTTCAACCCCCTGGAGGCCTTCGCCTTCGACGACGCCGAGGGCGATAAGGACGCCGCACCCAGCGTGCTGGCCGAAGGCCCCTTCAACATGCCCGACCCCGATGCCATCCCGCAGTTCCAGCGCGAGCTCGTTGCCTTCGATAACGGCGAGACGGCCACCGAGCGCATCGAGGCTTTGTTCGCCCAGATGCCCACCTTGCACAAGATGCTCTTCGCCATTCTGGACCAGTGCTCCGCACCCGTCCCCACCGCCGATTTGGAAGCGGCCATCGAGGAGATGAAGCGTCACCACCATTCCGTCTACGAGCCCCTCACCCTGTGCAGCCTGCTCGAGCGCGCCGGGGCCATTGCCCAGACCGATGAGGACGGCGTGCCGCTGACCGAGGTGGAGCAGGAGCCGTTGCGCGTGGAGGTCGACGGCGTGGAGTTCTGGCGTGTGGCGCCGGCACCCGCGGTGTACTGGAGCCTCACCGAGGAGGGCGGCGCCCAGCTGGATACCTATCGCCCCATGGAGATGATCGCCCGCCTCTACGAGGCCGAGCCCCAGTACACCGGCATCTTCACCACCTGCCTCGAGCTATGCGGTCGCGACGGCGGCACGAGCCTGCGGGCCATCGGGGACATCGTGGACGACGAGCCGGTGCTGCAGAGCCCGAAGCGCTACGCCATGTACTTCATCGACAAGCTGGAGCATGCCGGCGCAATTGAATGGACGGGCCAGTGGTCCCTCACCGCCCACGGCCGCGAGTATCTGACCACGCTGAACGAGGATTAGGGGAACGCCATGACCGAGATGATCAACGATGTGACGGAAGAGACCGCCGAGGCCATGACCGTCGAGGATTTGGCCGAGCTCTGCGACAGCCGTGCGGCCACCTACGAGCTGCTTGCCCGCCTGTACCGCCAGGAGGTGGACCAGGAGCTGCTCGACGAGCTGATTGCCACCGACTACCCCGTTTCCTCGGGCAACGACCTTATGGACGCGGGCTACTACGGCATTGCCAAGTACCTCTCCAACGCATGGGTGGACCCGCTCATGAAGCTTTCGGTCGACTATACCCGCGCGTTTCTGGGTTCGGGCATCGACACCTATTCGGCAGCCTACCCCTTCGAGAGCGTCTACACCTCGGAGAAGCGCCTGCTCATGGGCGATGCCCGCGACGAGGTGCTCGCCATCTACCGCTCCTGCGGCCTGGAGAAGTCCGAGTCGTGGACCGTGGGCGAAGACCACGTGGCCGTGGAGCTTGAGTTCATGCGCGTGCTGGCCCACCGCACGGCGGCCGCCCTGCGCGCCGACGACGAGGAGCGGGCCTACTCGCTCATCAACACCCAGCGCAACTTCATGGGCGACCACCTGTCCAGCTGGGTGCCAGTGTTCCTCGCCGAGGTGCGCCGGTTCGCGGAGACGGGCTTTTACCTGGGCGTGGCCGACGTCACCGAGGGATTCCTCGAAGAGGACGAAGCGCTTCTGACCGACCTCGTGTCTGACCGCAATTAGCGAAGGAAGGTGCGGCCATGACTCGCTCGCCCTACGCCACCTCCGCCGACGTGCGCTGCATCGAAGGCCGTGTCGGCACGGGCAAGACCCAGCAGATCATCGACCAGGTAGTCGACCTGCTGCATCAGGAAGTGAGCCCTCGGGACATTGCCCTGTTCGCCGCCACGCCCGCCGCCGCGCGCACGCTTGAGGAGCGCCTGGCAAAAGCGGTCGACGCCGGCGAGTGCCCCCGGGTATCCACCCTGCCCCTCTTTGCGCTGGAGCTGCTGGAAAGCCCCGAAGCCACACGCTGCACCGGCCGGCGCGGGCGCGTGCTTATGCGCTTCGAGGAGAACCTGCTCATGGAGGACATGAAGACCTCCGGCGTGGCGCCGCGCCGCTTAAGCGAGATGCTCAAGTTCCTCTATCGCAGCATGACCGACCTGGAGCCCTTGTGCGGCGACTGGTTCTACGACGAGCAGGAGGCGCGCGTCTTTAAGATGCTCTGCGACCAGCTGGCCTTCCGCGAGGCTTACCTTGCCTGCGAGCTGCCCCGCGCGGCGTGGGACTATCTCGACCAACATAACGATGCGCGAGAAGCGGCGGCCTACGATTACGTCTTCGTCGATGACTATCAGATGGCGAGCTGCGCCTCCCAGTGCCTAGCCGGCGCGATCGCGCGCGTCAGCCTGACGGTGGCCCATGACCCGCTCGCCCGCGTTCACGGCTCCGAGGACTATCCCGCTTTCGAGGGCGCCGCGCGCCTGCTTGAGGCCAATCCCGCCACTGAGACCGAGAGGCTCACGCACAGCCACCTTAGCTGCGTGGTAACCGATGCCGTGAACCGTTTCGCCAAAGACGAGGCCATCGGCGACACCACACCTGTGGCAAGTGCCTCGAGCGAGCAGGGAATCTGCGAGGCCGTGGCCTACGAGCGGCCTGAAGACGAGCTTCAGGGCATCGTCACGCTCGTCGCGTATCAGCAGAGCCGCGGCGTGGCTGCAACGGACATCGCGGTGGCGGCCGCCAACCGCCTTTGGGCCGCCAACGCCGCCCGCGCCCTGACGGCTGAGGGCATTCCCGTAAGCGCCCTCAGCCGCGTATCCATCGCCGGCGACACGCGCGATGCGGACACCTGCCGCGCGGCCCGGGCGCTCACCCTGCTGCGGCTTGCCGCTGATGCGCACGACCCCTTGGCCCTGCGCAGCTGGTGCGGCTTCGGCGACTATTTGGCCAACAGCGCCCTCATGGCCGCCGTCGTCGCAGGAGAGGCCTCCTTGAGCCTTGAAGACGGGGGCACCCTTGCCGATCCGGCGCCGAGCGCCCTCCTCAAGCAGGGGGCCGAGCGCGCCGACGCGGCCCTCGCCGAGGGTCGGCAGCTTCTCGGCGCCCTCGGCGACCTCAGCGGCAGCGCGCTCATGGAAGCGGCCCTTGAAGCCGTCGGAGCCGACGGCGGAGCGGAGGGTGCCGCCCTGAAGGCAATCGCGGCCCAGACCCCTTCAAACGCTTCGGCCGCCGAGCTCTGCCGTGTCGTGGAACACGCCGTCCTCGCGCCCCAGTTCGCCGGCCAGGGCGTGCGCGTGGGGCTGCCCGAGGACTTCGCGGGGCTCACGGCGAGCGTCGTGGTGATGGCCGGCCTCGTCAACGGGCTCACCCTCCCCCGCCGCTATTTCGACCCGGCCCAGGTGGAGCGCGACAAGCGCCCGGCCCTGCTGGCGGCCGAGATGGCCAAGACCTACGCCTGCGCGGGCAAGGCCGCATCGGCCCTGCTCCTCACCTACTTCTCGGAGGCGCCGCTTGCCACGGCGGAATCCTTGAAGCTGAAGATTCACCGCGTTCGCCTGCGCGAGGGCGAGCGTCTGTGCGAAGTTCGTCCCAGCGAGACCATTCGCGCCATTACGGGGGTGTCCTACCATGACTAACTATCGCCACGGCCAGATGATTCATATCATCGACGGACTCGATTCACCGCTGCTCGCCGTGCAGCCTGACCGCTGCGTGCTCGTGCGCAACCGCAACGGCGAATGCCTGCGCTGCGCTGCGGTATGCACCACCGGCGCCATCTCTCTGGCCGAGGAGGGCATCGTGGTGAGCCCCGAGCGCTGCATCGGCTGCGGGACCTGCGCCTCGGCCTGCCCCACCGGCTGCCTCACGGCCGCCAATCCCACCGACGAGGAACTGTTCGCCGCTGTGGAAGGCGCCCTCGCCCGGCACGACGGACAGATCGCCATCGCCTGCGAGACCGCCTGCGCCCTGGCGCAGCGCGATGCGGACGACGAAGGCGCCTTCGCGCCCGGCACGCCCGCCGGCACCACCGAAGACGGCCGCGCGATTATCGGCGTCGTGTGCCTGGGCCGCGTAGACGAGTCGCTCCTCGTAGAGGCCACCGCCCGCCGCGCCCAATCCATCCAGCTCATCAGCGGTCGCTGCGAAACCTGCGCCCACCGCTGCGGCGGCACCCTGTGCGACGAGATCGCAGCCTCCGCCGCCAACCTCCTTGCCGCCATGGGAGTCCCCTCGCCCCTCGATCACATCCAGCTCAAGAACGCCGAAGACGCCTCGAAGCTCCTTCGACTCCGGCTCACGACCTCCGCTCAGGATGACACAGCCGTCGCCTCAACCATGACCGAGCCTAGAGGAGGCGCGGAGTGCCTTGACCGAGCGAGTTCCGCAGCCTCAACCGAAACTGAGTGCAGAGGGGACGCGGGGTGCTCTGACCGAGCGAGTTCCGCAGCGAACGAAACAGTCCAGTGGACTGTTTCGCCGAGCGAGGACTGTCTGAGCGAATCAGAGTACCCCGCGACCCCGACCCCCGACGAGCCGCAACCTCGTTCTCGGGTAAATCCCACCTTCCGCACCGCCCTCGTCCCCGGCGCCAACAAAGATTTCGTCCCCGAATTCACCCACGTGCAGTCCGACGGCACCCTCCCCCATTTCGTGCCGCCCCGCCGCCTGCGCCTCTTCAACAGCTTGAAGGCCCTCGGCGCTCCGACCAAGCCAACCGTGGCCACGCGCCTGTGGGGCCAGGTGGACATCGACACCGAGCTGTGCCGCTCCTGCCGCATGTGCACGGTATTCTGCCCCACCGGCGCCGTCTCGCGCTTCGACGCGGGCGACGGGGCCTTCGGCGTAGAGCATCGCAGTACCTTGTGCATGCAATGCCGTCTGTGCGAGGTCATCTGCCCCGAGCAGGCCATTACCGTGTCCGACACCGTGTCCACCGAGGAGTTCCTCGCCGGCGCGAAATTCCGATTCGCCATGCAGCCCATCGGCTGGAACCCCAGCGCGGAGGACTCCATCGCCAGTCGCATGGCACGGTTCATCAAGGTGGACAACGTCCAGGAACCGCAGGCCAAGGTGAAGTCGAACGACACGGCCGAGCGGCGCGCCTACGCCTGGCAGCGCGATGCCCGCCGCAGAGAGATTCGCGGCGAGTAAACCCCTACAGACACACAGCTTGTTCGGAATAGCGTTATTCCATTTGAGGGAGGGGGCGAGAAATCGTCCCCTCTTCTCCTGTTTCGGTATATTGTGGTATAAGGAGGGCACAAGAAGGACGTTTTGAGGGGGAACTATCGTGGAACTGAGTCTGCTGCGCGAGTTCATCGTGCTGTCCCAAACGCTCAACTACACCAAGGCGGCCGAGATGCTGCACCTCACCCAGCCGACGCTTTCCAAGCACATCGTGGCCATGGAGAAGGAGCTCGGCTGCTCGCTTCTGGAGCGCGACCGCCGTCGGGTGGAACTGACCGAGTCGGGCAACGTGTTCGCCGCCGCAGCGCTGCAGATGGTTGACACCTACGACGATGCCCGCGAACGTATCCACGAGATTCAGACCCACACCCCGCTCAAGGTGAACGGCATCATGTCCGACAGCGCCATCGCCTCTATTACCTCCATCGCCGCCACGTTCCTCGACACCGAGGGCGAGGCCCCCATCATCTACAACAGCCTGAACGACACCAACTACCTCGGCCAGCTGGTAGAGGGAGAGGCCGACATCCTTCTGGCCTACGCCGAGCTGGACAAACTGGACGACATGGGGCTCGCCTACATCCCGCTCATCCGCTCGTCCTTCGTGGCCATGGTGTCTATGGACAGCCCCTTAGCCCCGCTGAAGAGCGTCACCATGGACGACCTGCGCAGCTACCGCTTCGTGAAGTTCGCCGACGGCTATGCGCTGTCGGGTTGGGCCAACATCGAACGTGTCTGCCAGGAGCACGGCTACACGCCCCGCACCCGCGCGGTGCTCGGACGCACCTACATGAACTACTGTGCCATTCCGCTCGGCGTGGAGGACATCATGATTCTTCAAGCCTCCATGCCTCAGCTGCGCTACCTGTCCGACTTCTCGCGCATGGTGGTGCTGCCCGTCACCGACGACGACGCGGCCTTCCGCCTGTACGCCATCTACAAGAAGGACAACTACGAGCGCGTGCGCCCGGCCCTGGACGCCTATACCCGCGCCCGCAAGATCATCCTCAATCACGGCAAGAGCGGCGCCCTCGTCGAGAGCGAATAGCCGACCACAACCACACCATCCCGATACCACAAGCGTCCCAAGCCCGAAAGCAAGTGCGTTTTCGGGCTTGGGACGCTTATAAGGGTAGCCGGGGGCGGAAACGAGCACGCTTTCGCCCCTCAGCCCACACCCGACATCCTCCAATGCGGAAGCGGACGCGTTTCCGCCCCTCAGTCCATACCCAGCACCCTCCGGGGCGGGAACGGACGCGTTTCCGCCCGCGATGAGGCGCGAGGGCGGCTTATGGACGGGAACGGACACGTTTCCGCCCCTCAGCCCATACCCGACGCCCTCCGGGGCGGGAACAGGC
>CANEDU010000022.1 GCA_947426355.1 uncultured Adlercreutzia sp.
GCAGGTCGGCGCCGCCTTTCAGCATATGGGTGGCAAAGGAGTGCCGCAGGGTGTGGGGGTGCAGATCGTAGCGTCCGATGGCTCGTCCCGCCTTGCGCGCCAGGTTGAAGATGCTCTGGCGCCCGAGTCGCCCGCCCCGCTGGTTCAGAAATACCGCGGCCTTGGCATCGGCGCTGGGAGCGGCGGCCTTCAAGGCCAGGGCAGGGCGTCCCTCGGCCAGATACTGGCGCAAGGCCCGCTCGGCGGCGCCGGCAATGGGCACGATGCGCTCCTTGGCGCCCTTGCCGAACACGCGCAGGAAGCCGTCGTCGAAATTGATGCCGTCCATGTTGAGCCCCACGCACTCGCTCGCGCGCAGGCCGCAGCCGTAGAGCACCTCTAAAATGGCCCGGTCGCGCAAGTCGCTCGGGCGCTCGCCCACAAAGGCATCCAGCATCTCGCCCACTTCCTCGATGGAAAGCACGTCGGGCAGCCGATCGGCGGCTTTGGGGATGTCCACGGAATCGGCCGGGTTCGCCTCGGTGAGCCCCTCGCGCACGAGGAAGCGGTGGTAGCCGCGCACGGCAGCGATGCGGCGGCGCACGGTGGTGGTGGCAAGCCCCTCTTCCGCCAGGTTCTTCTCGAAGGCGGCCACTTTATCGCGATCGACGTCGTTGAAGTCCGTTACGCCCTCGCCGTCCAGAAAGGCGAGATAGCCCTCGAGATCGCGCCGGTAAGCTTCGGCGGTGCGCGGGGAGGCGCCCCGCTCGATGCGCAGGTGCGACAGATACTCGTCTAGGGCGTTCTCGAATTCGAACACGGGACTCCTCTCGCTCGCCCCGCCTCGGCGGCCTTTATCGCGTGGGACGCGAGGCGCAGTACGGCGCGGGGCTCTCATTTCTTTGCCATTGTAGCCGCTTGGCGGCGCGAGCGGCGCGGCTCTTCAAATCTCGTTCACAGTCTCGGGGCCCGGGTCCCCTTTCCCCACCTTGCCCCACCGCACGTAATGACTTGGCATATCTAGTGCCCCGTGTGCGCAATACCTCAATACGAATACAACATATGGGAAAGTACTCGCTATTCCTCCTATAGTGCTTCCATATCTTGAGGGTAACAAGTGGGGCGAAAATGGGCCAAAAGTGGGAGAAAATGTTGCGAAGTGGGGGATAGTGGGGTAATATGCAGAACGTGGAAAACGACCGAGCGGGATTTCGAAACGCACTACACACGAAATCAAATCCCACTCAAAACGCAGCAGGGGAAAGGAAGCCGTGCCGCAAGCTGCCGACAATGAAGGAACGACCGAGCTGCCTCGTCACGAGGTAGACCTTAACGGTGAGTTCCATTTCAAAGTCGACGGCAAGGGGCGCATGGCCCTTCCCGCGAAGTTCCGCAAGGTTCTTTCCAAAGATCTCGTGGTGACGCCGGAGCTTACCAACGAGTGCGTGTACGTGTTCGAGACGCCCGATTTCAACGACTGGGTCGAAAAGCTGTTCATCGACCGGTTCGGCGAGTACAAGGAGTCCGACCGCGAGCACGTCAAGCTTCGCCGCGTGCTCAAGAGCCGCGCCCGCGATGTCGAGGTGGATTCCTCGGGCCGCATCATGCTGTCCCCGGAAGTGCGTGCCGCCGTCGGCATCGACAAAGAGGTCGTGGTCGTGGGCAACACGGGCCGCTTCGAGATCTGGGATGCCGACCGCTTCAAGTCCATGAGCGACGAAGTCGATCTGGGGCTGTTCTACAGCTAAGAGGCGAGGCAAGAGAACCGTGACAAGCGAATACCGGCACATACCTGTTCTTCTCCCCGAGTGTATTGACGCCCTTGAGCTTCCGGATCATCCGGTGTTCGTGGACGCCACGCTCGGCTTCGCGGGGCACTCCTTCGAGGCGGCCAAGGCTTTGGGCGCCGAGGGCCTGCTCATCGGCATCGACCAGGACGAGGTGGCCTTAACCGAGGCCGCCGCGAAACTGGAGACGATTCCCGAAGATGCACGGCCCGAGCTCGCGCTTCTGCGCGGGAACTTCGGAGACCTCGACGATTTGCTCGCATCCTGCGAGATTCCCGGAATCGACGCAACCCTGTTCGATTTGGGCGTCTCGTCGGTGCAGATAGACACGCAATCACGCGGCTTCTCTTTTAAGGAGAACGGCCCGCTTGACATGCGAATGGATCCGGGGAAACAAACCTTAACCGCAGAAGAGATCGTCAACACCTATAACGCAGCAGATCTCACTCGGATCATTCGCAGCTACTCGGACGAGAAATGGGCGAGCCGCATCGCGGACTTCATCGTGAAGGCGCGCGCGGAAGCCCCCATCGAAGAGAGCGGTCAGCTGGTCGACGTGATCAAGGCGGCCATTCCCGCCTCGGCAAGGCGCGCCGGGGGACATCCCGCCAAGCGCACCTTCCAAGCCCTTCGGATTGAAGTCAACTCGGAGCTGACCGTTTTGCGTCGCGGCTTAGACGCGGCGGTTCGCTGGCTTAATCCGGGCGGCATCATCGCGGTGATCAGCTACCACTCTTTGGAAGACCGCATCGTGAAGGACACCTTCGCATCCTTTGCGGACCGCTGCACCTGCCCGCCGGACATTCCGGTGTGCGTGTGCGGCAAGCAGCCGGTACTCGATTTGATCACCCGCAAGCCGCTGCTCCCGAGCGCGGAAGAAATTGAGCGGAACCCCCGCTCGCGCAGTGCCAAGCTGCGCGTGGCGCGCAAGCGCTAGGGGAGGCCGACAAACGACAGAAAACTTGAACAAGCCCGAGGACGCTGTCATCGGGCTTGTTAAGCCTTAAGACGCAGGGCTGAAACGGACCAGTGAGGAGGACCGATGAGCGCAGCATCCTACACGCGCACCTCGTCGCGGCCTCGCTCTGGCCATGTTTCCTACCGTGAGACTGCGAGGCGCGGCCTTTCGTCCCCCTCAAGCTATCGTGGTGCTCGCTATGTGCATTCCTCGGTGGCCGAGAAGCTCTCTTATGATGAGGATCCCGTCATATCGGTCGTTCCCGGAGCCGGGCGCCGGCCTCAAAGCGAGGGACTCTCGGCTGCGGCTCTTTCTCTGGCCAAGGTCTGTGCCGTGCTCTGCATTGTCATTGCGCTCATCGCTATGGCTCGCGTGGCTATCACCTCGGCGGCGGCCTCCTGCGCGCTAGAGACCCGTGCTATTGAAAACAACATTGAGGCGGCTCGATCTCTTGGTAACGATCTCGAGGTCTCTCAGAGCGTTCTCTCTAATCCGTCCCGTATTAAGACGCAAGCCGCTCGATTGGGCATGGCTGCACCCGAAGCATCCTTCACCGAGCAAATTGTGCTCCCCCCGGATATTGTCGCCACTGACGAGGAAGGCAATCTCTCTTTGTCCGAATCCGTTTCGCGCTTAGCGGGGCAATAAGCCGATGGGCTATCGAGGAGACAGAACGAGGGACGAGCGCGCTTATCGAAGCCGCCGTCACGGCGAAAGCAGCGCCTCTCGATTGCGCGAAAGCCGAAGAGCGAGCGGTGCTTCGTCATCGTATCGCGGCCGCAACGCGGCTTCCTCTTCGCGTGCGACAGACCGACGCGGCGGACCAACGCGGCCCTACGGCTCGCGCACGATTGCCTCGGGCCGCCCCACTCGTCCCGGAGTAGGCGCCTCGATCAATGCAGCACTACCTTCGGTTTCTGGACGTGCCAAGGTTCTTTTGCTGTGCTTTGCTGCCCTGGCGGCGGTCTTTTTCCTGAGGCTCGTTTTCTTGCAGGTGCTTGTGGCGGGCCAGTATTCTGCTATGGCGGAAGAATCGCGCACAGTAAGCTTTGAGACCGCGCCTCGGCGTGGCACTATCTATGACCGAAACGGTATTGTGCTTGCTACCTCCGTGGAAGCCACGACGATTTACGCGAATCCCGCCGAGGTGACCGACCCGGCTGCGGAGGCGGGCTCGCTTGCCTCAGTGCTCGGAGGCGATGCGGCTGACTATCGCGATTTGCTCGCCACTCCCTCTACAACCTTCGTCTATATCGAACGTCAAGCTGATGTTGATAAAGCAGAAGCCGTGCGCGAGCTTGGCCTTGACGGCATTTACTTCATCGAAGACATGCGGCGCGAGTATCCCAACGGGCCTATCGGCGGACAGGTTATCGGCTACTGCAATGTAGATGGCGAGGGGATAACCGGCTTGGAGCTGCAGTACGACGATCTTCTCTCGGGAACGGCCGGTGTGTATGTGGCCGAACGCGGAGAGCAGGGATTCCCCATTCCCGGAGGCGTTAAAGAGGAGCAGGCCGCTGTTGACGGTCAGGACATTATGGTGTCGCTGGACATCAAGCTTCAAGATGCCGTGGAGCGCTCCGTATCCGACGGCATGAAAGACCTCGAGACGAAAGAGGGCGGGTCTATCGTCATGGATGCTTCCACAGGCGAGATCTATGCCGCCTGCTCGCTTCCTTACATGAATCCTGCCGATATGACCTCTTCGAAGGTGGGCAGCGAGTCGGTAAAGGGCATCACGCAGGCCTATGAGCCTGGGTCTACGTTCAAGTCTGTGTCGGCTTTAACGATTCTTGAGCAGGACGCCATGGGTCCCGAGGACACCATGTTCTGTCCGAGTTCCATCTCTGCAGACGACTATGACGTCGCCGATGCTCATGAGCGCAGTGGGGAGATGTACTCTTTGCGCGAGATCTTAAACCATTCTTCAAATGTGGGTATTTCGCTGGCCACGGAAAAAGCGGGCTTCCAGGCGTTTTACGATAACATCAAGCGTTTTCGCCTCACCGAGGCCACCGGCGTCGACTATCCCGGAGAGGCTACCGGCGATGTGCTCGATTTCGACTATTGGGCTAAGATTATTGGCTATAACGTGAGCTTTGGGCAGGGTATATCAGTGACGCCTTTGCAGATGGTGCGTTTTTACGCGGCCCTGCGCAATGACGGCACGCTCGTCACGCCGCATTTCCTGATTTCCAAGCCCCAAAGTGGGGAAGTGGTCGAGTGGCCTACTGAGCTGGTCGATTCGGATACCGAGGCCCTTGCTGATATGCGCTCGATGCTGCGTTCAGTGGTGACCGATGGTACGGGCACCTCGGCTGATATCGAAGGATTCGAGGTATGTGGTAAGACTTCCACGGCTGAGATAGCTTCAGAGGATGGTGGCTATCGGGAAAACCAGTACAATATTGGTTTTTGTGGCTTCATCGATCAGTCATCGAGCAATTTAGTATGTTTTGTTGGAGCCAACGAGGTTTACGGCATGCGCCAGACGAGCCATATTTTTGGCGATATAATGGCTACGGCCGTCAAGCAGTACGGCATTACGTCGAACGCTTCGAATTAGAGGAACGAATATCGTTATGACCAAGACCTGCGCAGAGCTCTTCCAAGGGATGGATTGCACCATCATCGGCAACGGGAACGAGGAGGTGTCAGGGCTCGCTTTTCGCAGCAACGAAGTGAAACCGGGCGATATGTTCTTCTGTATCGTCGGCACCGTTGTGGACGGCCACAGCTTCGCCCAAGACGCCATCGACCGGGGCGCCACGACCTTGGTGGTCGAGCGCAAGGTGTATCTGGCCGATGCCACCGATATCACTGAAATCGTGGTGTCCGACTCCCGCAAGGCCATGGCCTATGCCTCGGCCAACTACTACGACAACCCTTCCCGCGACTTCTCGCTTGTGGGCATTACCGGTACCAACGGCAAGACCACCACAACCTATCTGGTGGAACACATCGCCGAGGTAGCGGGCAACCGCTGCGGCGTTATCGGCACCGTGGGCAACAAGATCGCCGGCGTGATGGAGCATGCCGAGCGCACCACGCCGGAGTCGCCCGATTTGCAGAAGCTCTTCGCCCGTATGGGCCAGGCCGGCTGCACCGTGGTGGCCATGGAGGTGAGCTCGCACGCGCTGGATCTGAAGCGCACTTGGGGAACGAACTTCGCTGTCACGGCCTTTACGAACCTCACCCAGGACCATCTGGACTACCACCATACCTTCGATGACTACTTCGAGGCCAAGGCTCTGCTGTTCTCGAAGGACTACCCGGCCCGCCGCGTCATTTCTGTGGACGGCTCCTGGGGCCGCGAGCTTTTGCGCCGCTGCACCGCTGCCGGCGACGAGGTCATCACCACGGGCTTCGACGTGTCGGCCCAGATCCATCCGGTGGAAGTGACCTACGAGGCTACGCGCACCTTGGCTACCTTGGAGGTGCGCGGTCGGCATGTGCAGGTGACCTACCCGCTCGTGGGCCGCTTCAACGTGGAAAACGTCATGACGGCCTTCGGCTGCGCGCTCTCCCTCGGCATTCCGGTTCAGACCATCGTGGAGGCCCTGGCCACCATGCCCGCCGTTCCCGGCCGCTTGGAGCAGGTGCGTGCCGAGGTGGACGCGCCGGTTTCCATCTACGTCGACTACGCCCATACCCCCGATGCGCTCACCAAGGCCATCGCTTCTATCAAGGAGCTTTCGCAGGGCCGCACCCTCGTGGTCTTCGGCTGTGGTGGCAATCGCGATGCTAGCAAGCGCCCCATCATGGGAGCCGCGGCGCTGGCCGCCGACTACGCCGTGGTCACGAGCGACAACCCGCGCCACGAGGACCCCGATGCTATCATTGCCGATATTGTGGCCGGCATGGAAGATACCGCGCGCTTCACCGTTGAGCCCGATCGTCGCGCCGCCATCGCCGCGGCTATCAAGCTGGCCCAGCCTGGCGACGCCATCCTGCTCGCGGGCAAGGGCCATGAAGATTACCAGCTCGTGGGCGATGAGGTGCTCTCTTTCGACGACCGCTTGGTCGCCGCCGAAGAGCTCGAGCGCGCCTTCGGTGAGACGGAGAACGCTTAGGCGAAAGGACACGGCGTGCGCCTTAACGCAAAACAAATCGCAGCATACACCGGCGGCCAGTTCCTCGTAGATCCTATCGATCCCAGCGCCCTTATGACGGGCGTCACCTGGGATTCCCGAGAGGTGCAGAAGGGCTGGCTTTACGTGGCTCTGCCCGGCGAGCGTGTCGATGGCCACCAATTCGTGGAGGCGGCCCTGCGCGCCGGCGCGCAGGGCGCGCTGGTGACCGACGCCCCTTCGAGCTCCTGTGCCCTTCTGGCCAAGGAACTGGGCGCGGCCATCATCGAGGTGCCCAACACGGCAAGCGCCATCACCGATTTGGCCCGAGCCTGGCGCGGGCATCTGCACGGGCGCGTCATCGGCCTTACCGGTTCGGTGGGAAAGACCACGACGAAGAACCTCGTGCGCGATGTGTGCGCCGCCTACGGTACCGTCACGGCCACCAAGGCCAACCAGAACAACGAGCTGGGCGTTCCCCGCACGCTGCTGTCTGCCGATCCCGAGACCGCCGTGGTGGTCGTGGAGATGGGCATGCGCGGCCGTGGGCAAATCGCCGAGCTGTGCGATTTCGTGCGCCCCGCCTGGGGCCTTGTCACGAACGTGGGGGAGAGCCACATCGAGCTTTTGGGCAGCCGGGAGAATATCGCCCGCGCCAAGGCCGAGCTTTTCGAGGCTCTGCCCGCTGGCACGGGTCGTGCCTTTGCGAACATCGCCGATGATTTCGCGGATTCCATGGTGAAGTGGGCTCAGCTGGGCGAGCGCGCCGTGGCCGTTACCGGCTTTACGGGGCACCCCGACGCCGCCGCTTGTGAGGCGCTCGAGCGTGAGAGCGCCGGATGCGACCAGGCGGTCTGGGCCGAGGATGTGACGCTGGACGCCGAGGGGCGCCCCTGCTTCACGCTGTGCGCCCGTGACGCGGCCGACCATGACGATGGCGCCCTGTTCGCCACGGTCGAGCGCGTGCGGTGCGCTCTTGCGCTTACCGGCGCCCACAACGTGGACAACGCCTGTGCCGCTGCGGCCGTCGGCTACGCTCTCGGACTTGATCTGGCCACCATCGCCGCGGCCCTCGGCGCCTCGGTGCCGGAGCCGGGCCGTCAGGAGGTCATCACGGCGCGGGGCGGTTTCACCGTGATCAACGACGCCTACAACGCGAGCCCCG
Organism: uncultured Adlercreutzia sp.; assembly: GCA_947426355.1. Classification (GTDB taxonomy): domain Bacteria; phylum Actinomycetota; class Coriobacteriia; order Coriobacteriales; family Eggerthellaceae; genus Adlercreutzia. The sequence continues at coordinate 7,963 of CANEDU010000022.1, forward strand.
ATTCCATGCGGGCCTCGCTTGCCACGTTCGCCGCCACCGAAGTGACTGGCCGTCGCATCGCCGTGCTCGGTGACATGGGCGAGCTCGGCAGCTTCGCTGTGGCCTGCCACCAAGGCGTCGGCGCCGCGGCGGCCGCGCACTCCCTCGATCGGCTCATCTGCGTGGGCGAGCTGGCCCAGCATATCGCCGAAGGGGCCGAGGAGGCCGGCATGGAGAGCGCGCGCATCAGCCGCGCAGCTACCATCGCCGATGTGCTCGAAGAACTGGATACGCTGCTTGAGCCGGGCGATGCCGTGCTTGTGAAGGCGTCGCACTTCATGGGCCTTACCCGTATTGTCGAAGGATTGGTCAACTGATGTTCTCTCTGTTCTCCGCATACCCGACGTTCATGATCTTTCTCGGCGTGGCCATCGCCATGGTCATTACCATGGTGCTCATGCCCGCTTGGATTCGCTTTCTGAAGACGAGCCATATTGGCCAACAGGTACGCGCCGACGGTCCCCAGAGCCATTTGGTGAAGCAGGGCACGCCCACCATGGGCGGTGTGGTCATGCTCATCGCGGTCATCGCCTTCACGTTGCTTGCCTCGGTGGGCGCACCCACGGCCGAGCTGTGGCTGCTGTTGGGCGCCACGGTGCTCACCGGCGTGCTCGGCCTTATCGACGATGCCTCGAAGGTGGCTCACGAGCGCTCGCTGGGACTTACGCCCAAGGCGAAGCTCGTGGGGCAGTTCCTCATCGCCGCCATCTTCGTACTTTTGGCCGTGAATCTCATCGGTATCGAGCCTACCGTGGAGATTCCCTTCGTGGCCACCATTGACTTGGGCGTGGTCACTACGGTTTTGCCCATCGGCGACGGCATCGCCATTCCGTGGCTTTACCTCATCTATTGCCTTATCCTGCTCGTGGGCCTGTGCAACGCCGTGAATCTCACCGACGGCTTGGACGGTCTGGCGGCGGGTACGGTCATGGTCGTCATGCTCGTCATGGCCGCCATCGCCTTCCGCGCCGGGGTGCTGGAGCCGGCCTTGTTCGCGGGCGCTCTGGCCGGTGCCTGCATCGGCTTTCTCTGGTTCAACTCGCATCCGGCCGATATCTTCATGGGCGACACGGGCTCTTTGGCCCTCGGCATGGCCCTTGGCTGTCTGGCCGTGGTCACCAAGACCGAGTTCGTCGTGGTCATCATCGGCGGCCTGTTCGTGGCCGAGGCCCTCTCGGTCATGATTCAGGTGTTCTACTACAAGAAGACGAAGAAGCGCATCTTCCTCATGGCGCCTTTGCATCATCACTTCGAGAAGAAGGGCTGGTCGGAGACGAAGGTAGTGGTGCGTTTCTGGATTGTGTCGGGCATGCTGGCCGCCTGCGGCTTCGTGCTCTACTTCGCCACGACCTTGGGAGTGTAGGTCTATGACCGCAAGCAACACGGCATTGATAGCTGGAAAGAAGCACGCCCCGACCTCTCTCGGGCGCGTGCTCGTTTTAGGTTTGGGAAAGTCCGGAACGGCGGTGGCCGAATACTGTCTCGACCTTCTGGGAGAGCGCGTGGAATCTCTGGCCGTGGCCGCCGGCGCGCCCAACGACGCGGCGCGCGCTTGGGCCGAAGGCGCCCGTGAGCGCGGTGCCACGGTGCTCTTCGACCACGAGGTTATCGAGGGTGCCTACGATGTGTGCATCGCAAGCCCCGGCATCTCCGAGAATGCGCCGTTTTACCTGAGCGCCAAGGCGGCGTCGGCGGAAGTAATCAGCGAGGTGGAATTCGCTTGGCGCGAGAGCGAGGCCGCATCGCGCTGGGTGGCCATCACGGGCACCAACGGCAAGACCACCACTACCGCGCTCACCTGTCATGTGCTGCGCGAGGCGGGCATGAACGCCGCGGCTGTGGGCAACATCGGCGAGACCTGCATCGCGGCCGTGGCTGCGGGCGCCACCGACGTGTACGTGGCCGAGGTGTCCAGCTACCAGCTGGCCTCCACGCGGCTGTTCGCGCCGGACGTGGCCGTGGTGCTCAACATCACCCCCGACCACCTTTCCTGGCACGGCAGCCTTGAGGCCTATGCCGCGGCCAAGTGGAAGGTGCTCGCCAACCTTGCCCAGACGGGCGCTGCCGCTGTGCTCAATGCCTGCGATGACGCCGTGCGCGCGAAGATTCGCGAGACGCGGGCGGGCGGGGGCTTTGGCTTCCCCTACATTCCCATCGGCACCGCCGCCGGCGTGGGCGGCGATATGCGCGCTGCCTGCGGTTCCGAAAACGCCGCCTTCCGCGGCGATGGCGGACGATTGGCCGTTGCTTGGGACGGTCAGCTCTTCGACTTGATGTTCGTGGACGACCTGCAGATAAAGGGCGGTCACAACCAGCAAAACGCCCTGGCCGCCGCAAGCTGCGCTCTGGCGTTGGGGGCTACGGCCACGGCGGTTTCCGAGGGGCTCATGTCCTTCCGGCCGCTCGAGCATCGCATCGAGCCGGCGGGGCTGGTGAATGGCGTGGCCTGCTACAACGATTCCAAGGCCACCAATGTGGACGCCACCCTGGTGGCGCTCACGGCCTTTTTGCCGGTGAAGCCCATCGTTCTTTTGGGCGGCCGCGACAAGGGCACCGACCTGTCTCCGCTCGTGACGGCCTGCGAGGAGAACGCGCGTGCCGTGGTCTGCTTCGGTGAGGCCCGCGAGCGCTTCCTCACCGCCTTTGAGGGCTCGAAGATTTCCCCGGTGCTTTCTGCAGCCACGATGGAAGAGGCCTTGGATGCGGCCTTGTCCCTGGCAGCAGACGGGGATGTGGTCGTGCTCTCGCCGGCCTGCGCTTCCTTCGACGAGTTCTCCTGCTTTGAAGAGCGTGGCGACGTGTTCAAGAAGCTCGTGGCCAATCGCGCGGCGAGAGGCTAGCCTTTGCCGCGCCGCTCCCAACATAGTGCGACTTCTGCGGGCCCCTCCAGTCAGGGGCCTCGCATTCTGCTGCTTTTGTGCGTGCTCGCCCTTGTGCTCATCGGGCTGGTCATGGTGTATTCCGCCTCAATGGTAAAAGCTCTCGACGCTGGCATGCCAGCGACGGATTTCTTCACTGACCAGTTGGTATATGTGGCCTTAGGTATCGTAGCGGCCTTGGTGCTGTGGAAGGTCATTCCCTATCGTTTCTGGGTTGGTCCAGCCGTTTGGATTGTGTGGGCCGTGGCGCTGCTGCTCATTTTGGCCGTGTGGTTCGTGGGCACATCGAACTACGGCGCCAAGCGCTGGCTCTACATCGGCCCTATCGGCCTGCAGCCCTCGGAGTTCTGCAAAATCGCCTTTATTCTGGTGGCTGTACGTCTTGTCGTCGACTGGCGTGCGGGGATGGTAGAAAGCCGTGCCACTATGGTGCGGGCCCTGCTGTTCATCATCGTGCCCATCGCCATCATGTATCGCACCCAATCGGACTTGGGCACTACGGCCATCTGCTTTGTGGGCATTCTCGCGGTCATGTGGATGGGCGGCGTTTCGCGCCAGGTGATCTTCGCTTGCCTCGGTGTGGCGGTGGTTGGCGGCCTTGTCGCTGTTTTCGGCACGGGCTATCGCTCCGACCGCCTCGTGTTCATGGATCCCTGGAACGACGGAAACGACGGCTACGGCACCGGCTACAACATTATCCGCTCCTACTATGCCCTCGCCGAAGGTGGTATCTTCGGAGTGGGCTTGGGCAACTCCCATGAAAAGTTCCAGTATCTGTTCGCCTCCGAGAGCGATTTCATCTTCGCTGTTATCGGTGAGGAGCTGGGGCTGGTAGGAGCGTTGCTCGTCATCGGGCTATTCTTCTGCGTGCTGTATGCGGGGCTCTCCATAGCCGAGCGCGCCAACGATGACATCGGCTCTATGATTGCCGGCGGGGCTACGGTCATGCTTGTTTTTCAGGCGTTCCTCAACATCGCCTGTGTCATCGGCGTGTTCCCCACGACAGGAAAGCCGCTGCCCTTCATTTCCGCGGGCGGCACGTCTATGATCGCGTCGTTTATCCTCGTGGGGCTCATCCTCGCCGTGTCTGCGGCGCCGGCTGCGCCCTCTGTCTACGAGCAGCGCCGGGCCGATTTACGACTCGTGCGCCAGGAGCCGGCCCCGTCTCGGGCGCGGTCGGGCCAGACCAACCGCTCGGGCCGACCGAGAACGTCGGGCCGTTCGAACTCAAGGAGGTAACCTATGCTGGCAGTTCTTTCCGGCGGCGGCACCGCCGGACATATCAACCCTGCTCTGGCCTTGGCCGAAGAACTGGAAAGCCGCGGCTGGGACGTGCGCTTCGCCGGCACCCCCACCGGCGTGGAGTCGCGCCTCGTGCCCGCGGCAGGCATTCCTTTCACGGCCTTCGAGGCCTCTGGGTTCGATCGCTCTCATCCCGCCTCCCTCGCCAAGGGCGTGGCCAAGATTGCCGCGTCAACGAACAAGGCGAAGAAGTGGTTCGACGAAATCAAGCCCGACGTGGTCGTGGGCTTCGGCGGTTACGTGTGCATTCCGGTGGCTCGCGCCGCTGAGAAGACCGGCGTGCCCGTGGTGCTGCACGAGCAGAACTCCGTGGCCGGCATGGCCAACAAGTATCTGGCTAAGAAAGCCAGCGCGGTGTGCCTTACCTACGAGGGCTCCGCAGCAAGTCTGCCCACTACCGCGCCGGTCACCGTGACGGGAAACCCCGTGCGCCGTTCGGTCATCGAGGCTGATCGCGCTGCTGGGCGCGCGCTGTTTAACCTGGCCGACGACGACTTCATGCTGCTCGTCTTCGGCGGTTCGCTCGGCGCCCGCCACATCAACGAGGCGCTCGTGGGGCTCAAAGACGAGCTGCTCGCCCGTCCGAACCTGCATATCGTGCACATCACCGGCCCCAAGGAGCTGGACGCCGTTACCGAGGCGCTGGCGCTCACGCCCGATGAGGCGCGCCGCTGGCATGTGATGGGATACCAGGACCGCATGGGGGAGACCCTGGCGGCAGCCGATGCCATCGTGTCGCGGGCCGGGGCGACCTCCCTCGCCGAGATTTCGGCCCTGGCCATTCCGGCGCTGCTCGTGCCGTACCCCTACGCCACGGCCGACCACCAGACCACCAACGCCCGCGCCTGGGTGGAATCCGGTGCGGCCTTCATGATGCCCGCCGCCGAGCTGGGCGGCGAGGGATTTAAGGAGAAGCTTTTTGCGCTCATCGACGATGGGACGGTACGCGCGAAAATGATTGAGGCGGCCCGCGCCCAGAAGACCGGCGAGGCCGCCCGCGCATTGGCAGATGTTGTGGTCGGCGCCGCCCGCGCGCGCTGATGCTTTACAATAGCGAGATTCCACCAACATGAAAGGCGAGGGCGATATGGCCAGCGAGCAGGAGCAGCTTCACTTTATCGGCGTCGGCGGCGTTGGCATGAGCGGCATCGCTCGGGTTGCCCACGACCAGGGTATGACGGTGTCCGGATCGGATATCAAAGAGAGCCGCTATACCAAGCAGCTGCGCGACGCGGGGCTTTCCATCTTCATCGGCCAGGATGGCGAAAACATTCCCGAGGGCGACACCACCGTGGTCGTTTCCACGGCCATTCTGGAGAACAACCCCGAGCTCATCGAGGCCAAGCGCCGCGGCCTTCCCATCGTGCACCGTGCCCAGATGCTCGCGCGCCTCGGGCGCGATCTGGACACGCTCGCCGTGGCGGGAACCCATGGGAAGACCACGACTTCCTCCATGCTCGCGAGCACGCTTGACGCCATGGGCTACGACCCCACCTTCCTTATCGGCGGCATCGTGCGCGCCTACGGCACCAACGCCCACTCGGGCACCGGCAGCTACTATGTGGTCGAGGCCGACGAGTCCGACAAGTCCTTCACCTATCTCTCTCCGGCGGCGGCCATCGTCACCAATATCGAGGCCGACCATCTCGATCACTACGACGGCCTTGAGGAGATTTACGCCCAGTTCGCCGAGTTCCTTTCCGGTGTGCGCGAGGGCGGTCCCATCGTGGTCTGCGGCGATGACGAGAAGCTCGTGGAAGTGGCCCGAGGCACCGGACGTGCGGTGACCACCTACGGTTTCGCCGAGGGCTGCGATGCGCGCATCCTCGCCACCGAGACCCAGGGCGTGGGCACCCGCGTCACCCTGCGTTTGCCCGATGGGCGCGTGGTGGCCAGCCGTATCAAGCAGAATCCGGGTTTGCACAATGTGTCCAATGGCGCCGCCGTGCTCACCCTCATCTCCCTTTTGGGGCTCGATGTGGAGCTCGCCGCCGAGAAGCTGCAGGAATTCGCCGGTGTGCGCCGTCGCTTCGACCTTATCGGCGAGGCCGCGGGCGTGACGGTGGTGGACGATTACGCCCACCATCCCACGGAGATCGCCGCGACCATCAAGGCCGCCAAGGCGCTCGACTTCAATCGCGTGCACGTGCTGTTCCAGCCGCACCGCTATTCCCGCGTCGCCCTGTTCACCGACGTCATGCGCGACGAGTTCGGCGCCGCCTTCGACGAGGCCGACACCGTCACCTTCATGGACGTGTACTCTGCCGGCGAGGCGCCCGTGCCCGGCGTGAACGGCAAGACCTTCCTGAACGTGGTCATCGAGCACGGGCACCCCAATGCCACCTTCGTGCCGCGCCGCATCGATACCGTGCCCTTTATGATGGAGCTCGCTGCGCCGGGAGACTTGGTCATCACCATGGGCGCCGGCGACGTGACGGCCATCGCTCCGCAGCTCGTGGACGAGCTGGGCCGCTAGGGAGACCCATGGCCCGGCACGCTTCACCGGTACAGTCACTGCTCGTGGACGATCGCTTCGATGGCGACGTGTATGCCCGCGAGCCTTTGAGCCGTCACACCACCTACCGCATCGGGGGTCCGGCGCGCTTCTTCGTGCGCGCGAACTCCGTGGGCGCGCTCACGGGGCTTATCGAGGTCTGCGAGGTCGAGGGCACGCCCTGGGTGGTGCTCGGCCGCGGGTCCAACGTGCTCGTTTCCGACGAGGGCTTCTCCGGCGTGGCCATCGCGCTCGGCCGCGATTTCCGCACGCTGCGCTACGACGAGGGGCGCTTTACCGTGGGTGCCGGCGCCACGCTTTCCTCGGTGGTGCAGGAGGCCTTCAAGCGCATGGTCGGGGGCTTCGAATTCGCCGTGGGCACGCCGGGTACCGTGGGCGGTGCTCTGCGCATGAACGCCGGCACGCGCGATGAGTGGATAGGGGAGCGGGTCATTTCCGTCACCACCTTCCGCCCGGGGCGCGGGTTGGCGCGCCGCCATGGGGAAGATATCGAATGGGGCTACCGGACGAGCTCGTTTGCGCCCGATGAGGTCATCGTGGAATGCGAGCTGGCCGCTGGCGTGGCCGACCCGTACCAGGTGCGCGACAAGATGGAGGGAAACCTCGCTCGCCGCAAGGCCTGCCAGCCGCTTTCCGAGCCCACCTGCGGCAGCGTGTTCAAGAACCCCGAGGGCGCCTCGGCCGGCCAACTTATCGAGCAGGCTGGCCTGAAAGGCACCCAAGTGGGAGCAGCCCGCGTGTCTGATTTGCACGGGAACTTTATCGTGAATCGAGGCGGCGCCACTGCTGAGGATGTGCGAGAGCTTATGGCGCTTGTACGTGAACGCGTCTTAGCTCACTCGGGCGTCGACCTTGCGCCTGAGGTGCGCCTGCTAGGATTCGAGGGCGGAAGCCATGGGCAATAGAAAACGGCCAAACAAGCAGAATGTGAGCGTTCCGCGGGGCTCGTCGTCTTCCCAGGGAGCGCCTCGCGGTGCGAAAAAACGCTCTTCGGCCGCTCCACCGCGAGCTACGGCAGGGCGAGCTGCAGCAGGACGCCCTGCGCCCGAGGTTCGTGTTACTTCGAGGCCGGTCACGACTACTTCGGTGCGCTTGGGTGACTTGCCTCAGGCCCGTAGTGAGCGTCGGTCGGATCACACTCGCGTTATGTCCAAACCGAAAAAGTCCACTGCTTTCAAAGTATTTGCCGTGGCCTTCTTTCTGGTTTGCGCGTTGGCGGTTACCTATGCTGGTCTGTACTTCAGCGGGGCTTTCGCCATACAATCGGTGAAGGTCAATGGCGCTGACCACCTTACCAATGAGGAAATGTCCGTGCTTGCCGCTGTTCCTCGGGGTACGACCTTGCTCAATGTTGATACGGCGGCAATCGCCAATAGCGTTAATCGCGATGCCTGGGTGTCCGATGTGTCGGTGCGACGCATCTTCCCCGATACGCTGGAGATCAACGTGACCGAGCGCCAGATTGCCGCAATAGTCGATGTTGCCGCTGATAACGCGAAAATCACGCAGCAATGGGCGATTGCCGCCGATGGCATGTGGCTCATGGAGATTCCCGCTCGAGATTCGGAGTTAGGCGCTGCAATTTCGCCGCAAATTTACGAGGACGCTGATAAGGTGCTCCATATCACCGATGTCCCCTTCGGTCTTACGCCGGAGGTGGGCACCTACTGCGCCGATGGCAACGTGAGCAACGCCTTGGAAATCCTGAATGGTCTTTCAACTGATTTGGCCGAACAGGTGAAGACGGTATCGGCCACTGATGCTGCCTCCACGCTTCTCACTTTGAAGAACGGCATAGAAATTGCCTTTGGCACGGCTGACGATATCCGCGATAAGGAGCGCATCTGCCTCGAGATCATGGCGGAGAACGAGGGAAGCGTCGCCTACATCAACGTCCGCGTCCCCTCCCGCCCCACCTGGCGCGCTGTGTAGCGTTCTCGAGGTCTACCCGACCTCACCATCGTTGCTGTGCTCACGCTCATCGACACGCTTGCGCTTTTGCCACCAGGTGTCCGCTAACGAACATCCTCCGCCAGAAAGCAAAACACGAGCGCGAGGGTGAAATTAGAGTTTGAAAACACGGCTACTTAAGAGGAGAAACTCGAATACGATACCCCGAGGTGCTTTGGGGTATCGTATTGTTTCGCTCGAAAATTAGATGAGCTAACGCAATGCATTCACGAGCAGGGTTAACACGAACGCGATGGTCAGCCCGGCCCCGGCGCCGCAGGCGAGTTTTACCGCGGAGAATAGCACGGGCTTTCGTCTCGAAATCGCCTTGCTATCCTCCGGAACTTCCTCCCCGTCCATAAAGGCGCTTATCTCGCGATAGGTCACAAGGTTGTGGCTCTTCTTTATCCGCTCGACCTTCAAGGAAAGTATTAGCGAGGGGATCCAGAGGGCGATCATAGCGGCGATACCCGCCAAAGACCCCGCCGTCATGTACGGCACTGGTGTGGGGTCCTGCCATACCGCATGGAGGCCGACCATGCAGGCAACCCCCATCAGGATGAGAGCGATGGAGCCAATCGACATCCTTTCCATTGCTAACGCATCCTTGCTTATCATGTCCTTCATAGAAACCACGTCTCCTTTCACGAGTTCGTCTATGGAGACGCCGAAGAGTTGGCTGAGCAGGAGCAGGCTCTGCACGTCCGGGTACGTCTTTCCGTTTTCCCAGCTGGACATCGTCTGGCGCGACACGTAGATTACGTGCGCGACATCTTCCTGGGATAGGCCAAGCCGCTCGCGGTTGGCTTTCAACTGCTCTGGCAACTCCATTGGCGCCTCCTTTCAAGAGACGAGGTTTCCACTTGCCCTTCGAAAATACCACCAAGATGGCTTTACGTCAGGCCCCTCGAGCCAGTTTGCCGTGTCAAAAGTGCTTTACATCTGCGGTTGGACTGGTGTTCCCCCTCTCTCCGCTCGCCGCCGGGTCCCTTAGGGCTTGCAGTCCTCGGAAGCAGGGAGGGCGTTCGGGCCATTTGGCGACGAAAAGCACGCGTCAGAGGCGGTCCGACGGGACGGCCTTTGTTTTTTTGCCGTTAATGTCGTATTCGTGTATGCGGGGGGTCCTTTAGGGGGGATTTCCGTTGCAAACGAATACCCATCGTGTACAATGTCCTGCATAAATGCCGCCAATCAGGCGGAAGGAAGGGCGCGCCGCTTGGGCGACGCGCGAGAAACGAGATAAACGCAGCAGTAAAACGCAGCAGGTGTGGAGGACGAAATGCCGAACATTGCAGGCACTGAACATTTGGCCGTCATCAAGGTCGTCGGCGTAGGCGGCGGCGGCACCAACGCCGTGAACCGCATGGTCGAGGCTGGCGTACGCGGTGTGGAGTTCATCGCCGTGAACACTGATCGCCAGGCTCTTCTCATGTCCGATGCCGACAAAACCATCCACATCGGCGAAGAGCTGACCCGTGGCCTGGGCGCTGGCGCCAATCCCCAGGTGGGCTGCCAGGCCGCCGAAGAGAGCCGCGCGGAAATTCGCGAGGCGCTGGCCGAGGCCGACATGGTCTTCGTCACCGCCGGAGAGGGCGGCGGCACCGGCACGGGCGCGGCCCCCATCGTGGCCGAGATCGCCCGCGAGGAGATCGGCGCCCTTACCGTGGGCGTCGTCACCAAGCCCTTCTCCTTCGAGGGACGCCTCCGTCGCAACCAGGCCGACCAGGGCATCGATCTGCTCTCCCAGAAGGTTGACACCCTCATCGTCATCCCCAACGACCGTCTGCTCGAGATCGTCGACAAGAAAACGTCCATGATCGATGCCTTCCGCATCTGCGACGACACCCTGCGCCAGGGCATTCAGGGCGTTACCGACCTCATCACCATCCCCGGCCTCATCAACCTCGACTTCGCGGACATCCGCACGGTCATGAAGGACGCCGGCACTGCCATGATGGGCATCGGCATCTCCACGGGTGAGAATCGCGCTCTCGATGCTGCCCAGCAGGCCACGTCTTCCAGCCTGCTCGAGTCTTCCATCGCCGGCGCTTCCCGTGTGCTGTTCTCCATCGCCGGCGGCCCCGACCTCACCCTTACCGAGGTTTCCGAGGCGGCTCGCACCGTCGAGGCCTGCGCTGATGAGAACGCCAACATCATCTACGGCCAGATTATCGACGAGGAGCTGAAGGACGCTGTGCGCATCACCGTTATCGCCACGGGCTTCAAGGCGGGTGCTTCCCAGTCCTCCATGGATTTCTCCGCCCGCAAGGACCTGTTCGCCTCCACCGAGGCTCCGGCGCCCCAGCCGGTCCAGCAGGCCCCGGTTACGTTCTCGGCCCCGGCCCCGGCCAGTCGCTTCACCGACGAGGACTACATCCCCGACTTTTTGAAGCGCGCCCGCTAGGAGAGAGGCGAAGATAGGCCTTATGGCGCTTCCCAAACCAACGCTGCAGGCCCGCACTTTAGCGGGCCTGTCCTTTTTAACTGACGAGCCGCTCTTTCGCGCGACCGGCGTGCGCATGGGCTTCACGCGGCGTGCGGGCGGCGTGAGCGCGGCGCCCTACGATTCGCTTAACCTTGGAAGCCACGTGGGCGACGATCTGGCTGCCGTGCGCGACAATCGCCTGCGCCTGCTTGACGCGGCGGGGCTTGCGAGAACTGAGCTGCTGATGCTCAATCAGGTGCACGGCGACGTGGTGCTCGCGTTGTCCGATTCTGCCCGCGAATCCCGGGCCGATGTTGTTAAAGCCGCTGAGGAGGGGGCCGACGGCGCGGCCGTGGCGGTGCCGAACGTGACGGCCCTGCTGTGCTTCGCCGACTGCACGCCCGTTATCGTCGTCTCGCCGACCGGCGCCTTCGTGGTGGCCCATGCGGGCTGGCGCGGAGCCTTGGCGGGCATTCCGGCCAAGGCGGTGGAGGCGCTTGCGGCCCTCGATGCCGAACACGGTGCCGCGGCAGATCCGTCGGCCTACAACGCTTATGTCGGGCCGCACATCGGTGCGGAGTGCTACGAGTGCGGAAGCGAGCTCGTTGGACGGTTTGTCGAGCGCTTCGGCGCGCGCTGTGCCCTCGGCGAGGATCACCTTGATTTGGAGGCTGCTGTGCGCGCCAGTCTTTCGGAGGCGGGCGTGGCGGCAGAGCGCATCGCCTCATCGGGGGAGTGCACCGCCTGTTGCGACGACCGCTACTTCTCGTATCGAAAGAGCGGAGGCCGCTGCGGACGCCACGGCGCCTTCGCCGGCCGAAAGGAATAGATCATGGGTATTGCCGAGCGTTATCAGAAGGTGGCTGCCGAAGTGGCCGAGGTGGCCGTTGCGGCTGGACGGGCGCCTGAAGACGTACTTTTGGTAGCCGTGTCGAAGACCGTGGGGCCCGATGGCGTGGCCGCGGCCCTGCAGGGCGGCGCGCGCGACTTCGGCGAGAACCGCCCCGACCAGGTCGTGCCCAAGTCCCAAGCGTTCCCCGAGGCC
>CANEDU010000023.1 GCA_947426355.1 uncultured Adlercreutzia sp.
CAATCCAGTATCGCTTCACAAGAGTGTCCAGCACCTCCGAATTGCATTCAGCGATAACGCTCGCGCCCTCAGCGGAAAGAGAGCAGCGCATGACCCGACGATCGTCTTCCTCGCTCTCCTTCACGATAAGACCCTTGTCCTCAAGGTCGAGGAGCAAAAGCCACAACGAGCTGATCTTGAGCCCCACTGCACAAGCCAGATCACCAGCCCGCAAACCTTCCTCTGCCGAGGAGATGATCTTCATAACCATGAACTGGCTGTAAGTGAGCCCAAAACGATTTCGGCAGATATCACTTATAACGCGGATGCTCTCGGCGTAAATCGAGGCAAGTTCGCTGGAAAAGCCAATGGACTCCTTCAAACTCCGCACTTCCGTTCCCTCTGTGTTCGATCACACCCCATGTGCGCACACCATATCACATTAGCGGAAAACTCCGCGAGCATGAAAATAAGGTATCATCCTACCCGTTCGCAAGGAGGTGCCCCGTGTTGCGCAAAGAGTCTATCGTGCTTTCTCAGCAGATGATCACGTTCTATCTTGCCATGATAAGCATTCTAGGAGATCGCTTCAAAGAACGTCTCGGGCTCAGTTACAATGATTTCACCTTACTCAGCGCTCTTTCGGAATGCGAGAGCGGCGTCGGAATGCGCCCCCTTTATGAATACGTGATGCTGAGCCGCAACACGATTCTGCCAGCGCTCACCCGCTTAGAGGATGCCGGCTATGTGGTAAAAGAAACTCAGCCCGACGACTCTCGCTACGCTCTCTGCCATTTGAGAGCCACCGCAGAACCCTTAGTACGCGCCGAGGTTCACGAGGCCAACTTGTTTCTCAGCCATACGTTTCTGCGTCAACTACCTACCGAGGAATACGAGTTGCTCACACGCGGCATAAAATGCTCCAATGACTTAATGAGGGGGAAATCGGTTGAGCAATTTGCCGAGGCCGGCCGCAAGGCTCAGATGCTGACCGATTACATGATCGGCTTCCGCTGCTTCATCCGGCACTGCGAGAAACGAATCAAAGCCGCATCTCCTTTAAGTCTTTCGGAATACCGCATCCTCAAGACCCTTTGCGAATGCGACGAGCTTTCTCCCTCGAATCTTGCAGCCATGCTGTACATGCAGCGAAGCAACGTGACCCTCTACAAAAACAAGCTCAAACAGCGCGGTCTTATCAGGGAGAAAAGGGTCGCAGAGGACCGGCGGCAGATTGTTCTTCAGCCCTCCCCTCAAGCCGTTAACGTCCTCGGCCCTATCGACGAGGCCCTGGGGGATCTGGTGCGCCTCTGGCACTCCCCCTTCGAGAACGATCTCATCGATGTTCTCAATGTGTGGTATATGCGCTTCTACAGCAACCTCCGGCGCTATATGGATGGAAAATAGCAATACCATTATAACTATCTGCCACAGGACACCAGTGTTTTACCTGGTCATCGACTGAACTTTCTCGGCTTGTTGCAACTTCTTCCTCTCTCTAACCTAAAGAAGCCGTAGTTCTTCTACTCTAGAGGAGGAAACATGAGAGAACACGATGTAATTGTCATCGGCGGAGGCCACAACGGTCTTATCGCGGCAGGCTACCTTGCAAAAGCCGGAGTCGACGTCTGCGTCTGCGAGGCGCTTGACGAGGTTGGCGGCGACATTGTCACCAACGAGCTGACGCTTCCCGGTTTCAAGCACGATCGCGGCGCGACCATGCACGGCGTCATTCAGGGCAACCCGCTCCTGGCAAACGATGAGCTCGAGCTTAAATCGAAGTACGGGTTGAAGTACATCTACCCCGAGCTCTCGTTCGCGACCACCTTCCCCGATGGAACTGCCATTTGCAGCTACGTTGACATCGACAAGACCTGCGCCTCTATTGCAAAAACCTGTGGACAGCGCGATGCCGACGCCTACCGCGGACTGTTCGAGGCCCTCAACCCCGCCTCGGCCTTTATCAACGCTGGATCGTTCTCCGAGCCGCCGGCCTTCGGCGCCATGATGGCCCAGTTCGACTCCAACCCCATTGGACGCAATGTGATCGAGTCGATGTTCAAGAGCGCCTACGAAGTGGCCTGCGACTGGTTCGAGGATCCCAAGATGATCATGCACATTACCAAGATGTGCACCGAGATGTTCTTCAATCCCGAAGACAAGGGAACCGCTTTCTACCTCTACATGCTCATTCCCGCGGCCCATATGGCTCCCTACGCACTGCCCGTCGGGGGCTCTGGCGAACTGAGCAACGCTCTGGCCCGCTGTGTCGAAGACAACGGGGGAACCATCCTGCTGAACTCTCCCGTAGAGAAGATCACGGTATCTCAAGGCGCCGCCACCGGCGTCGTGCTTAAGAGCGGCGAGGAGATTAAAGCGCGCAAGCGCGTCCTCTCATCCGTTGATCCCCGCTTGATGTTCGGTGAGGGAAGGATGATTGAAGGGGCCCTCGAGCCTTCTGTCCAGCAGAAGATCGACCGCATCGCTGATCCGTTCAACGTAGGCATGATGATTCACTGCGCCCTCGACGGAGTTCCGAAGTGGTCTGCGGGCGACGAGCTGCTCGGGGCCCTTATGGTGGAACCCTGCCCGAATCTGGATGCCTATCGCGCGGAGTTCGATGCAATTCGCTACGGCCGGCTGCCTCAGGAGGTGTGCCCCCTCGTCTGCACGCAGTCTCTCCTTGATCCTTCGCGAGCACCGCAGGGCAAGCACACCCTGTACGTCGGACCCTACGGTCCCTGGAACTTCGCCGACGGCGGCCCCGACCGCTGGGACGAGGTCAAGGAATCCTATGCGGATCTTACCATGCGCAATCTTTCTCAGTACATCACCAACCTGGATGAGATCGTCATCGATCGATTCGTCGACACGCCTCTGGATATGGAACGCTGGAACCCGAACAACGTCCACGGCGGCGTAACGGGTCCCGCCTCCTACATGTACCAGATGTTCTCCAATCGCCCGATTACTGAAATGGGACGTTACCGCACACCGGTCGAGAATCTCTGGATCTGCGGCATGGCCACCCATCCGTCTGGCGGCGTGACGGGCGGTGCCCGCGCCATGGTGCCCTCCTTCCTCGAGGACATGGGCATCGATTTCGAGGATGTCATCGATTAGGGAACCGAGGGGTTTATTCCATGAGAACATTGCTAGAAGCGGCCATCATCGCCCTGGGTGCCTGGCTCTGCCTTTCACCGCTCGCCTTGGGCTACGCCGAGCCTATCGCCATCGCGTTTTCCGTCGGCATGGGAGTATTGTCCGTAGTCTGCGCCTGCATTGGTCTTCGCAGCAAGACGGTGCAGATCAACTTCATGGTACTTGTGGCAGCGGGTCTTTGTTTCGCGGTCTGGGGTCTTGTCGGCTCGCTGGGACTCGCATGGATCAACGGCGTCAATGAGGTAATCGTCGGTCTGCTCATAGCCTGCCTTTCGGCCATCTGCCTGCCACTGCAGCTTGATGTCGAAAAGGCGAGCTTCTACAACAGAGGCGGATCGGATCTTGCCAGCATAAGCAAGATGTCCGAGAAGAAAGGGAACCTCCTTGCCAAGACCGTCTTACTCGGCTCCATGCCTGAGACAATCTTCATTCGCCCGGAAGAGTTGTGCAAGCTGCTGTCGCTCATGGACTTTAAAGTCGTAGCGAAGCTGCCCGGCATGCTCTACGAAGGCTGGAAGCAAAACAGGGCCTCTTCCAAAGAGAAGTAGCCTCCAACAAGAAAGGCTCCCTGCGGGGAGCCTTTCTTGCGTTTGGGATGTCAGCAGATGCGCTACTTCTCGGTGCCGTCACCGAAGAGAAGGTCGTGCTCGTCGCCGGTGAGCTTGCTGCGGGCCTGCTCGCGCAGGTTGTTCAGGCCGGCAAGGTACTGGCGGTAGAGCACCACCACCAGATAGCGCCCGGCGCGGGTCAACGTGAGCTCGTCGTCGTTGTCGGTGGCAAACGCCTTGTTGGCGCGCATGAAGGCCATCTCCACGGGAAGGCCGCGCTCCACCGACACGCCGAAGTCGCGCTCGAACTCGCGCTTGTCGAAGCGCAGGCTGTACAGCTGCAGCAAGAACTTGTAGCGCATGAGGTCGCGCCGGGGCAGGTCGGTCTTGCCGAGCAACGGCGTCACGCCCGCGTGCACCATCTCGCCGTACTCCTCCAGGTTGAAGGTGTTCACGAAGAGGTTGTCGCCGAGATGCGTGATGGAGCCCGACCCAATGCCCACGCACTCCTCGTAGGAGACGGCGTACTCGTCCACTTCCAAGTGCTGCTTGCGCTCGTGGTTCTCATCGAGGCGGTTGAACGTCCACAGGGTGCGGCGCTCGAAGAAGGGACGCTCTCCCCCAGCCAGGATATCGTCCAGAATATGGTAGAAGCGCCGCTCCTTGTCGTAATCCATGCGCCCGAGCATCTCCTCCATCTTGCGCGTGGTGGCGTGGGACTGGTACAGGGGCGAGAAAGTGGTCTGGTGGCACCCGCACGTGGCGATCTTCTCGCAGTCGCTGATGAGGATGTCCTCAGTCTGCGTCGGAAAGTTGAAGATCATATCCACATTGAGCGACTCGAAGTACGGGGCCGCCTCGCCGATGCGCTCGAAGATCTCGGCGCCGCAGCCGTACTTCTCGTAGCGGTCCATCTGGCGCAAGAGCCCGTCGTCGAAGGACTGCACGCCCACAGAAAGACGCTGGATACGACCCTTCAACTTGTCCAGATACTGCGGGATGAGGTGGTTGGGATTCGTCTCGGAGTTGACCTCCTTCACATGGAAAAGATCGCGGGCCAAATCGATGGTCTCGCACAGCTCGTCGATGTCCACCGTGGGCGTGCCGCCGCCCACGTACACGCTCTCGAAGTCGTAGCCCTGAGCAGCCAGCATGCGCATCTCTTGGCGCAGGGCCGCAAAATAATCGCGGGCGCGCTGCTCGCGGTACGGGAAACGATTGAACGAGCAGTACGGGCACAAGCGCTCGCAAAACGGCACGTGCACGTAAAGCGTGTAGGGCCGGCCCTCCACCGGATCGGGTAGCGCACCCTCGGGCACGGGGTGCAGCATGAGAGTCTTATCGGTCATAGAACGGACAACAGTTGTGAGCATGCGCTCTGAGAGCATATGCGGTACCTCCTGGGCATCTGTACAAATTTACGAAGGATTGTAGCACTCCCTCCTAAGCCAGAGCCGATTTCCCCACACCACCCTGCTCGATGGCGTCAAGCAGGCCTTGGCGGTCGTAACTTCCGAGTCTGAGGTAGATGTTTCTCAAGCGTAGCTCCGATTATTGCCGTCCAGGCGCATCTCACAGGAAAAGAGGCGCCCCGAAGGACGCCTCTCATAGGGAGGGCAACTTTACTTGCGCGATTACAGCCGCGTCTCCACCGCGTGCAGAACAGCCGTGCGACCCGAGTAGATATTGTGGGCGCCGCACGATCCGGAGATGTTCATCGTATAGACGTTCGCCCAGATCATCGCGCCCTCGACGCCAACGGCATAGAGACCGGCGATGGGCTCTGCCTGTTCGTCGACCACATTGAAGTTGCGGTCGGTCTTCAAAGACCCCATGGTCTTTCCCAGGCTGCTCTTGATCTCTACGGCATATACCGTGCCCTCCATCGCGAGCGGGCGCATGAACTCCGAGGCCTTGCCGAAATCGGAGTCGTCGCCGGCCTCGCAGCAACTGTTGTAGCTCTCAAGTGTCTCGCTGAGAATCTCGACATCGGCTCCAATCGACGAGGCAAGGTCTTTCCAGCTCGACGCCTTGAAGATGATTCCCTTAGCCTGGCCGTCCTCCAACTCCTTGAGTCCCTGAGCGTCGCCGGCCACATAGTCGTTCATCATGGCTTCGTCCATAAGGATAAACGCCTGCTTGCACATACGGATGGGATTGGCCGTAATCATGTGGTTAGCCAGGGACAAGTCCTCGTTGACGAAGCGCTCTCCCCGCTCGTTCACCCACAGCACCCAAGGAATGTTGGCCAGGGAGTTCATAACCGAGCAGAAATAGCCGCCCTCGAAGAACGCGGGCAAATCGGGGACCGTCGTGCCACCGAGCATGCCCATGTTCGAGGTATTGCTGGCGCCTCCAACGGCGATGGCCATATCGTGGCCCGAGCCGTCGCAGCCCATGGTCGTGGGGATGCAGTTCTCCTCGGTATACCCGAACTCGGCGAGCAAATCGAGGCGCTCGGCGTAGCCGCCCGTGGCCAGGATAACCGCGCGCGCATTCACCTGGACGACGGTTCCGTCGGCCTTCGTCGCGAACAGACCGACAACGGAGCCGTCCTCATCGCAGATGAGCTCATCGGCATGGGTGTCGAAGAGGAACTCCACCCCTTCGCTGACGGCCGTCTCGTTCATGGGCACGATATAGCTCTCGGCGCCCGTACCGGTCTCGAACCAGTGGAAAATCGGATGGAAGCCCACATAGTTGTCAACCTTGCCGAAGCGCACGCCCTTAGATACGAGCCAGTCGATGTCCTCGCCCGACGCCTTCACCAAATCTCGGAGCACCAAGCCGCTGTTGCGGTACTGGTTCTGCTCAAGCTCGGTGCGAATCATCTCGCCCATGGACACCGTGATGTTTTGATCTTTCTGAATCTGGGAATTCACGGCGAACAGGCCCTCGACGCCGCCCGCTGCGCCGCCGGCGATGCTTTTCGCCTCGATGCAGATAACCGATGCGCCCGATTCGGCTGCCTGAACACAGGCGGCAAGGCCGGAACAGCCAGCGCCTACGACGGCAATGTCAAATTCGAGCGTCTCGTCCGGCACCGGCGCTTCCGGCTGGTCGCTTCCCGTGGCGGAAAGTTCGGCTTGCTTCGCATCGTCCTTCGGCGCGCAGCCGCTCATCGCCACGGCACCCGTGGCAAGGATGGCTCCCATACCGCCAATAAAAGCCCTTCTCGTTACCTTCTCCATTTCCCACTCCTTTCGAGATGCGCCAACTTCTGTTGACACGATGCATTCTAGGAAGGAGGAAAGCGAAAAACAATGTCAATATAGACACCCATTTGCTCAATAGTTATGGCTGCTCAAAATCGTTTTCCGATTTTAGAAATGACAGTTTTTGTTAAAACGACTCAAGTAATGTAGCATGATTGCGCTTGAGGTTGTAGTACATTCGCGAGTGCCATGCCCGCAGAATCATCACGGCCTCATCGGTGCCAGGGTTGTGCGCGGGAATCGTAATGGCATCCAAAGCGGGCAGGGCCCGATCGAGCGTTCGCTGGCCTTTGGCCGTAAGGCCGACCAGCACCGAACGGCTGTCGAAGGGGTTGGGCATCTCCTTTGCCAGGTGCGCCTCGCAAAGCCTCCGCTTGCTCAGCGACACATGGCTGCGCGGCGACAGGAGCCTGTCCGATATATCTTGTATGCGCAAACTGGGAACCCCGGAAAGCACGTGGAGCACGCGAAACTCGTTGAACGCCAAGCCGCACTCTTTTCTGACGCAGGCCCGCCACCGCTCCAAGATGGCTCTCGTGAAGAGGGTGAACTCAACGCCCTGACCGTCTTTCGGCACGCGCCTCAACTCGACATCAGCCTCATGCCCGCGCAGGATGTCGAGGTTGCCGCCTATGCCCGTGCTGAGATAGTGATTGTACTCGACATCGGGCAACGACTCCTGCGCCACCCCCTTCGAGAAGGCGAAGAGGTCGCGGCAGCATTCCTCAGCCAGCAAGCGGCCCTTCTCGGTGAGGGCAAGCCTCGCCCGCCTCCCGTCCTCATCGCTGCTTTCCGCCGCGAGGAGAGACCGGTCGATCAACGGGGGCACCATATGCCAGAGCGTGCTCGTTTTCAGCATGAGGAAATCGGAGAGCTGATTGAAGCCAAGGGGCGTCTCAGCCTCCCACAGACACAGGAGCAGCTCGTATTCTGTCACCGACAGACCGAAACGAGTCCGGCAGAACAGACTGCTGTACCTCGATAGCTCCGTGTAAATTGCGGCAAGCTGAGCGGAGAAGCCTATGGTTTCGCCCGCGCTGTAATCATCCACGCCTTGCCCCCCTGCTATGACTTACAAAGCGCTCAAGCCCCATCTCCCACGTAGGGAGCGAGGATATGGGTGAGCACCTTGAGGTGCGCCCGGGATTTGTTCAGGCAGGGAACGTACACGAAAGGCTCGTCGGCCTCAAGCTGGCGGTGGGCGCCGCGGCGGAAACCATCCGCCGCGCGCTTCATGCGCACGGTCTTCGCGATGTCGCGGTGGGCTTCCAGGTGCGCGTCGCAGTGAGCCGCCCGCTTGCCGGTGCTCTCCAAGGCGCCGGGCTCCTCGTCGGCATCCACCAGCTCACCAGCGAGCGCCGCGCGGTAGATGGGCTCCAGCTCCTGCGGCACGTCGTAGAGCGTCTCCAGGCAGTCCACCGCGAAATTCGGACACACCATGTACAGGCGGCTGCCCGGCTCGGCAGCCTGGGCCAAGCGTACGAGCGTGGGACGCGTGAAGGGCGAAAGCCACGTGCGCCCCTTATCGAAGCGGCTCTGGTAGCTGATGGTCCAGCTCCGACGGTCGAGCCCCAGCTCTCCGGCTATGGCCAAACTCGTGGCCCCGGTCTGCAGCTCGTAGGTATCTCCCGCCTCGATATCCTTCAACGGGATGGAGTGGAACGAGAACAAAAGACGGTCGCCGGCCTCCTCGGAGAAGCCCGCATTGCGGATGGACGCGGCGATGGCGCGCACGTAGACGGAGTCCTCGCCGTAGCCGTCGATAAACCGCACGCGGCCCTTGAAGCGCGCCCGGCGCACGGCCTTCTTCGCAGCGTCGCTCACCGAGCCGGTGGTGGAGAAGGCCGACTGCGGGTACATGGGCAGCACCACAAGCTCCGTGCAACCTGCCTCCTTGAGCTCTTTTACCGCATGCTTGATGGCGGGCTTGCCGTAACTCATGCCCGTGCGCACCATCACGGGCAGCCCCGCCCTAGCGTAGTGCTCGTTCAGACCGCGCTCGAGCGACTCGGTGGTCGCGATGAGCGGCGAGCCTTCGGCTGTCCAGATACTCTCGTATTTTACCGCCGAGGCGCGCGCCCGCTTGCGCAGGATGACCGCGTGCAGCAAAAGCCACCACACCGGCCGCGGCATGGGGCAGATGCGCGGATCCATGAGAAACTGTGCGAGGTACTTCTTCACCGCCTTGGGGGTAGGTGCGCTCGGCGTGCCCGTGTTGGCGATGACGACGCCTATTTTGCGCAGGTGAGAAGTCCTCTTCTTACTCATGGAACACCTCTCCTTCCACAGAAGGGACGGGGGATGCGGCCATAAGCTCGGCCACTTCGCGGCCCGCCTCGGTTTTACCGAGCGATCGCTCAGCCAGAGAATCGAGCGCTTCCCGCAGATCTCGCGGCAGGTTGTCGGCAAAGGCCATGGGCTCGCCGGTAACGGGATGCTCGAAGGCGATGCTGTAGGAATGCAGGAACTGGCGCTCGAGTCCCAGCTGGGCGCGCGCGTCGCGGGGCCCATGGGCGTTGTACACCGGATCGCCTACGATGGGATGGCGCGTGTACTGCATGTGCACGCGAATCTGATGGGTGCGGCCGGTGAACAGCTTGCACTCGATGAGGCTGAAGCCGTCGTCTTTGGGACCCGCCTCGAAGCGCTCGAGCACGCGGAAGGTGGTGATGGCTTCCCGAGCCGAGGGCACATCGCGCACGGCCATGCGACAGCGCTCGTCGGCCGAGCGCGCGATAGGAGCATCGATCATGCCCGTATCGTGGGCCATGATGCCGTGCACCAGCGCAAGGTAGTGGCGGTCCACCGCGCGCTCCTGAATCTGAGCCATGAGCTCGCGGCCGGCCTCGTCGGTCTTGGCGGCGAGCATAAGTCCCGAGGTATCCCGATCAAGGCGATGCACGATGCCGAGGCGGTCGGCCTCCTCGCCCTGCACGTTGCAGAGATGCTCCTCGCCGCAGTGCCAGATGAGCGCGTTCACAAGCGTGCCGTGGGAGTGGTCGGCCGAAGGATGGCACACCAGCCCCACCTGCTTCGAGATGACGAGCATATCCTCATCCTCGTAGCGCACATCCAAATCGATGGGCTCTCCGTACACGACGACGGTCTCGGGCTCGTCGTCCACCTCGTAAACGATGGTGTCCCCCACCCCCACGGCCTGCTTCTTCGAGACCGTCTGGCCGTTCACGAAGACGCGGCCCTCCTCGATGGCGCGCGCGGCGGCAGAGCGGGACGCGTACAGCCCCCGTGCGGCGCACAGGGCATCCAAGCGACTTCCCTCGTCGCTTGCGGTGGCGATATAGCAAATTGATCTTGACATGAGACCCATTCTAGCGCGGATGGAAAAGGTCAGCTATCCCCCGTACGCGCTATTCGCGCTCGTCCACGTCATTTTCAGAATCGATCGCGCCCGGTTCCGTCGGGGCCGAAGCGGTAGCCTGCTCCGACTCCTTCCTCAAAGACCAGAGCATGCCCGCGAAGAAGAGGACGAAGCCGCACGTGACGCCGATGTCGGCGACATTGAACGTGGGGAAGCTGATGAAGGTGGTGTCGATGAAATCGACCACGTAGCCCAAGGTGAAGCGGTCGAGCGCGTTGCCAATGCCGCCGGCCACGACAAGCGCGATGCCAAGCGTCTCTGCGACACTTGCCCGCTTGCCCGCCGTGAACAGGTACGCCGCGAGCGCAACGCAGACCAAAAGCGACATGACGCCCAAAGCGAACGTGGACTGGTCGAACATGCCCCAGGCCGCGCCGGTGTTGTGCACGAGGCGGAATTGGAAGAGCCCCAAAAAGGGTCCGGCCACCACCTGCCCGATTTCGAAGGCGTTGAAATAGGCCTTGGTGGCCAGATCCAGCGCAAGCCAAACCAAGGCAACGCCGGCGAAGATGCCGGCGTTGCGCTTGCGGTTGTCCGTCACATTGCCCACGTTACTCGCCCTCAAAGCCGATGGCCTCAAGAGCGCCGGCGCAGCGGGCGCACACATCCGGATGGGTCGCATCTCCGCCCAGCTCGCGAATGTTCCAGCAGCGCGGGCACTTCTCGCACTCGGCCACCTCGACCGCGGCGGTCACCTCATCGCCCTCGCCTTCCACGAACTGCACCTTGGCCACGATAAACAGCTCCTCGAACACTGCCGTATCGAAGGCGGCGGCCGTGGCCACGAGCGCCGCCGGTGCCGTCACCACGATGGCGGCCTCCAGGCTCTTGCCGATGACCTTCTCGTTGCGGGCGTCCTCCAGGGCCTTGGTGACCACCTCGCGCACGGCCATCATCTCCTCGAGCGGAGCCACCTGCGCGCCGGCGTCGGCCGGAAGCGCGGGCGTGAAATTGCGCAGCGAGGGCCAACCGGCCAGCTGCACCGAGGGCTCGCGGCCCTCGACGGAGCGGAACGCCGGCGGATAGCACTCCCACACCTCGTCGGTGGTGAACGACAGAATGGGGGCCATGACGCGCACGAGCACCTCGAGGATGTTCATGAGCACCGTTTGCACGGCCCGGCGGCGCGGAGAGTTTGGCGCCTCGGAGTACAGGCGGTCTTTGGTGACGTCCATGTAGACGGCCGAGATGTCGTTCACGTAATCGTAGAGCGCGCGGTAGACGCCGTTGTAGCGGAAGGACTCGTAGCCCGCCTCCACATCGGCGAGCAGCTGAGTGAGGCGCACGAGCGCCCACTGATCCAAAGGCTCGAGGTCGTCCCAGCTCTCCACGAAGTTCTCGGGCCCGAAGTCGTTCAGGTTGCCCAGCAGGAAGCGGAAGGTGTTGCGGAAGCGGCGATAGGCGTCGGAGACCTGCTTCAAGATGTTCTCCGAGATGGAGAAGTCCTGGGAGTAGTCGCAAGAGGACACCCACAGGCGCATCACGTCGGCGCCGAACTTGTCGCACATCTCCTGGGGATCGATGCCGTTGCCGAGCGACTTCGACATCTTGCGGCCCTCTTCGTCCACCGCGAACCCGCAGTGCATGACCGACTTGTAGGGCGGCACCCCGTAGGCGCCGATGGAGGTGAGCAGCGAGGACTGGAACCAGCCGCGGTGCTGGTCGGAGCCCTCCAGGTACACGTCGGCCGGGAACGTGAGGCCGTCGGCCTCGGCGCGATGGCGGCAGACGCTCGTGTGGGACACGCCGGACTCCCACCACACGTCGAGAATGTCCTTCTCGGGCACCAGCTCGGTGCAGCCGCAGACCTCGCACTTGGTGTTGCGGGGCAGATAATCGCTCGGCGCCTCGGTGAACCAGGCGTCGGCCCCCTTGGTGTTGAACAGCTCGATGACCGCGTCGAAGGTTTCCTCGGTGGCCACGGTGGATCCGCACTTGGCGCACTTGAACACGGGAATCGGCACGCCCCAGCTGCGCTGGCGCGAGATGCACCAGTCGGGACGGTCGGCCACCATGGCGCCGATGCGGTTCTTAGCCCAGGCGGGAATCCAGGTCACTTCCGTATTGATGGCGCGCAGGGCATCCTCGCGCAGGGAGTTCTTGTCCATGGAGACGAACCACTGGTCCGTGGCGCGGAAGATGACCGGCTGGTGGCAGCGCCAGCAGTGCGGATAGGAGTGGTTGATCTTCTTCGAGGCCACAAGCGTTCCCTGCTCGCGGAGCCAGTCGATGATGACCGGGTTCGCCTCGTCGGTGGAAAGGCCGGAAAACTGGCCCGCCTCGTCGGTGAACACGCCGTTGTCATCCACGGGCATGAGCAAAGGGATGTCGAACTCCAGCGCCACCAGGTAGTCGTCCTGGCCGTGGCCGGGAGCGGTGTGCACGGCACCGGTGCCGGTATCCAGCGTGACATGGTCGCCGTAGATGACCGTGCCCTTGATGTCGTGGCGCACCGGCGCGGTGTAGGTGAGGCCGAAGAGCTGCTTGCCCGCAAGCGCCACCGGCTCCCCGTCGGCGCCGCGAATGAAGTCGTAGTCGTCCCAACCGGCCACCTCGGCCACCGTCTCCACGAGCTCCTTGGCCATGATGAGGTTGTCGCCGCCCACCGTCACCATGACGTAGTCGGCGTCGGGGGCCAAAGACACCGCCGTGTTCGCCGGCAGCGTCCAAGGCGTCGTCGTCCAGATGAGCAGCCAGGCGTCACCCTCGGCTCCGCAAGCCTCGAACACGCCGGGCATGGCGTCCAGCTTGAACTTCACATAGATGGAGGGAGACACCTCATCGCCGTACTCGATCTCTGCCTCGGCGAGCGCCGTGTGGCAGTGGGTGCACCAGTGGATGGGCTTGCGGCCGCGGTAGATGGAGCCCTTCAGGTACAGGTCCTTGAAGATCTCCACATTGCCGGCCTCGTAATTGGGGATGAACGTGAGATAGGGATGATCCCAATCGGCATTCACGCCGAGGCGCTTGAAGCCCTCGCGCTGGATGTCGACGTACTTCTCGGCCCACTCGCGGCAGCGCTGGCGCAGCTCGGGCTGGGAGATCTCGGCCATCTTCTCAGGCCCGAGGGTCACCTCCACCATGTGCTCGATGGGCTGGCCGTGGCAGTCCCAACCGGGCACGTAGGGGGTGAGGTAGCCGCGCTGGGCATGGGACTTGTTGACGAAGTCCTTGAGGATCTTGTTGAAGGCGTGGCCGATGTGGATGGGGCCGTTGGCGTAGGGCGGGCCGTCATGCAGCACGAAGGGCTTTCCGTCGGCGTTCTTCTCCAGCACGCGGCGGTAAATATCCATGTCCTGCCAGACGGCGAGCCGCTTGGGCTCGTTGGCCGGCAGATTCCCGCGCATGGGAAAGTCGGTCTCGGGCAGGTTCATGGTGTCTTTATAGCTGTTCGACACGGTTCGTCCCTCTTCCACTTCGAATTCGTCTTATCTATCACGGCCCGCTTTGAGGCGGGCGGCTGCGAGTGCATCTTGCAAAGTATACGGTAAGAGCAGCATAGGCGGGCAATGGTTACAAGTTTTTCTCAGGAAAGGCTTCAAAGCGCTCGGCAGGTGATGAGGAGGAGTTTTACGCTAAAATAGGCGCAATGCAACCAAGGGCGCCCGCGCTGCCGCTGCAATTATCGCGCGCCCTCCCACCGATAAGGAGCCCTCCATGGCCTTTGCCATCGTCACCGACTCGTCCTGCAACCTGCCAGAAGAGGTCATCGACCAGTTCGACCTGAGCATTCTCCCCCTCACCTTCATGGTGGATGGCGTTGAGCACCGCAGCTACCTCAAAGGGCAGAAGACCGACTTGAAGCAGTTCTACACCATGATGCGCGAGGGGAAGGTCATCACCACCTCGCTTCCGAACCTGAAGGAGTCCCGCGAGCTTTTGGAGGGGCTGCTCGCAAGTGGGCAGGACGTGCTCTACATCGGGTTTTCCAGCGGCCTTTCCGGCACCTACCAGGCTATTGACCTGATGCTTACCGAACTGGCCGGCGAGTATCCCGATCGCACCGTTATGTCGGTGGACACCCTGGCCGCCTCCCTCGGCGAGGGGCTGCTCGTGTACTACGCTGCGAAGATGCGCGGGGAGGGCGCCTCCATCGGCGAGGTGCGCGACTGGCTGGAGGCCAACAAGCTGCATCTGGCCCACTGGTTCACCGTGGACGACCTCATGTTCCTGTTCCGCGGCGGCCGCGTCTCGCGCACGAGCGCCTGGGCGGGCACGCTGCTGAGCATCAAGCCGGTCATGCACGTGGACGACGAGGGTCACCTCATTCCGCTGGAGAAGGTGCGCGGTCGCAAGAAGTCGCTCAAGGCGCTGGTGGACCACATGGAGCAGACGGCCAACGCGCCGGTGTCCGAGCAGACCGTGTTCATCACCCACGGCGACTGTTTGGAAGACGCCGAGTACGTGGCCGAGCTCGTGCGCGAGCGCTTCGGGGTCACCGACATCCTCATCAACTACGTCGACCCGGTCATCGGCGCGCATTCCGGCCCCGGCACCATGGCCCTGTTCTTCCTCGCCAGTGAGCGATAGCTCCCCCAACCTGCCGCCCTGGACTGGCCCGGCCATCCTGCTGGTCGACCTCGACGCGTTCTTCGCCTCGGTGGAGCAGCTCGACCACCCCGCCTGGCGCGGCAAGCCGGTCATCGTCGGCGGAGACGCCGATTCCCACGGCGTTGTCTCCACGTGCTCCTATGAAGCGCGTGCTTTCGGCGTGCGCTCGGCCATGGCCTCCTCTATGGCGCGTGCGCTCTGCCCCGACGCCATCTGGACCCACGGGCATTTCCATCGCTACCGCGAAGTGTCGGCGGCCATCATGGCCATCCTGCGCGATGAGACGCCCCATGTGCAGCAGGTCTCCATCGACGAGGCCTTCATGGACGTGACCCCCACCGCCGTGAACACCGAGCACCCCGTGGCCGTGGCCCAGCGCATTCAAGAGCGCGTGGCCGCCCTCGGCGTCACCTGCTCCATCGGTGTGGGCACCTCGAAGTCGGTAGCCAAGATCGCCTCCGACCGCGACAAGCCCCAAGGCCTTACTGTGGTATTCCCCGGCACCGAAGAGGCCTTTTTGGAAGAGCTGCCCGTTCGCACTTTGTCTGGCGTGGGCGCGGCGGCCGAGAAGACCCTGCACGCCCACGGCATTCGCACGCTCGGGCAGATGGGCCGCGCCGACAGGGCGTTGCTGAGAAAGGTCTTCGGCAAGAACGGCGAGATGATGCGCGATCGCGCCTTGGGACACGACCGCTCCATCGTGGCCGAAGACGATGAGGTGAAATCGGTTTCCAATGAGGTGACCTACGCCCGCGACCTTGATAATCGCACCGACATCGAAGCGGCCCTTTCCACGATAAGCGCCAAAGTCGGTCGGCGCCTGCGCCGCAAGGGGCTCAAAGGGCGCACCGTGGCCGTGAAGGTGCGCTACGACAACCGCACCACCCGCTCGGCCCAGTGCCAGCTGCCCGCCCCCACCGACGACGACATCGCCTTCACCCCCGTCGTGCACCGCCTGATCGGCGAGCTGTGGGCGCCGGGCATGAGAGTGCGCCTTCTGGGTGTGGCCGTCAGCCACTTCGACGACGCGGACGCCCCTGTTCAGGAGTCGCTGTTCGACCTCGGTACGATAGACGAGGCGGAACCCTCCGGAAGCAGCTCCTCATCCGGCGGCACCTCCTCCGCCCCTGATGCGCGCCCTGCCGCTGGCGCGCCCCTCATCCGCAACGAAGAGAAACGCCGCAGCCTCCTAGCCGCCACCGACGCCCTGCAGGAGCGCTTCGGCGACGGAACCGTGCGCTTCGGCTTCGAACTGCGCCAATCCGACAACACCACCGGCTCCTCCTCGAAAAACGTCGAAGACTACAAGTAGCCCCTCTCGCGCCCTCCGCAAGCCATACAAAAGTGACGTTTACTTCTGGCAAACCATGCAAGACTTGTCCCATCTCCTTTTCGCGGGAAGATAACGGCACTTTTGTATGGTTTCCGACGGATGGAGAGTCGAAGCGACTCGAGAGGCCCGATGACGTAAAATGGGCGGAGCAAAAGAAAGGGTCAAGCATGGCAGTGGTTTTAGCGATTGACATTCGGAACACGCAGACGCAGATCGGGCTTGTGCTGGACGGGGTGCTCGTTGCGCGCTGGACGGTTCCGACCGACTCCAGCGAGACGGCCGATGGTGCCATCGGCGTCGTCCTTCAGTTCTTCGAAGCCCTCGAGCGCGGACTCGTGCGCCTGGAGCCAGCTGCGCCGGCACGCATCGATTTGCCCGTCGAGGCGCCGTTATCCGATGGCGTCATCATCTCCTCGGTCATCCCGATGCTCACCGATGTCTGGGCAAGCGCCGCGCAACGGCTTTCGAAAAGCCGCCCCCTCACGGTGGGCCCCGGCTTGAAGACCGGCTTGAAGATGAGCCTCACCGACCCCGCCGAAGCGGGCGCCGACCGCGTGGCGGAAATGGTAGCGGCCAAAACCGCCTACGGTGCGCCGTGCCTCGTCGTCGATCTGGGCACCTCCACCACCTTCCAGCTGCTGGACGACAAGGGGGCCTTCCGAGGCGGCATCATCGCCCCGGGCATGGAGCTTGGCGCCCGCGCCCTCGCTCGCGGAGCCGCCCAACTGGCCGCCGTAGAGCTGCGCGCGCCGAAATCGCTGCTCGGGCGCAACACGGCTGAGGCCATGCAGGCTGGTATCGTCATGGGAGAAGTAGCCCGCATCGACGGACTGATCGACATGATCTGGAGCGATTGCGGCTACGAGGCCCCCGTCGTGCTCGTGGGCCAGCACGCCGAATCCATCGCAGCGCTTCTGGCCCATGAGGCCACCGTCGACCAAACCCTCGCCCTGCGCGGCCTCATGGAGCTTTACGCACTCAATAAAAAGTAGCCGAAGGGAAGAACGATTCCTTATCGGACAACACCCGCGAGAAGCTCTTGTGCGTTTCAGATTCGCTCGCCTTTGCATCAAGCGGGTTCGGCCAGCGTCGAACGCGAAACAAGAACGAGCGCAACACGCGTCAGAGCCTCGCAGCGTCAGCAGGTCCGTGCGTCTGGCCAGGGCGCACAGAACGCCTAGTTGAATTTGAAAATCTTCTGAGCGATGTGATAGCCGCCAAGGCCGATTTTGCCGCCTAGGTCGGTAGGCAGGTTCGTGGCCAGGTTCAGCACGTTGGTGCGCACGCGGCGGTACAGCGACGGATTCTTCTCCTTCAAGTAGTCCCAAATTTCCTGAAGATCACGCTCGTCCTGCTCTCCCCCGCGCATACGCAGAAACACCGAGCAGATGCACATCATCATAGACAGGTAATTGCGCAGGTAATGACGCAAATGACGCTGGCGGGCAGCCTGCGGGTCAACGTTGTCGATCATCTGGCGCGTGACGCGCAGCTGCTGATCCATCCGGCCCATCATGACTTTCTCGTTGACCGACTGGTCCTCGCGCCCAATGAAGTACCGGTAGGCGTCCACATTGAAATAGCGCATGGTGCGCACGTACACGAGCGGCTCGTAGACGAAGATATTGTCCACGTAGAAGGTATGCTCCGGCAAGGTGAGGTGCATCTTCTTCAGCATATCGGTGCGATAGTACACCGAGTGCATGAGCAGGTACTGGGACGGCAGAAACGTGCCCACCTCGTCCCAGCCGAACTCGTAGCCCTCGGGCAGCACGTTGGTGTAGCCCATGACCTTCTGCACGCCCTCGTCAACCTTCTCGTAGACATAGTTGGCCACCACCATGTCGCACGGCACCGGCGCCTCCACCTGCGTACGCATGTACTCCATGAGCGGGAACATGGCCGCGTCATCGAGCCAGTCGTCGGAATCGACCACCTTGAAGTAGAAGCCCTCGGCGTTGGCAAGACCCGTATTCACCGCACCGCCATGGCCCTTGTTGGGCTGATGGATGGCGCGAACGATGCCGAGGTGCTCCGCCTGCCAGCGATCGCAGATCGCAGCCGTGTCGTCTTTGGTCGAACCATCGTCCACGAGCAGAATCTCGATATCCTCACCGCAGGCGAGCAGCGTTTCCACGCAATGGTCCAGGTAGGCGGCCGAGTTGTAGCAGGGCACGGCGAACGTGATAGTCTTCACAAGCGTCTCCTCGATCGAAACTCCAAGGTCGGGGCTTTGTCGGTGCTGGTCGCGGCTACTCCGCTGCCGGCCGCGTCGCGAGAATCTCCTCGGAGGCGGCCAGGGCGCCGGCGACAACCTTGTCCATGTTGAAGTAGCGGTACTCGGCCAGACGGCCCAGCGGGTAGAAGTTCGACAGCGCATCGGTCAGACGACGGTAGCGCGCGTACAGAGCGTCGTTGTCGTCGTTGATGATGGCGTAGTAGGGAATCTGTGTCTCGGGATCTTCGTAGGCGCGGGAGTACTCGCGCATGATGGTGGTCTTGTCGCAGGTCTGCTCGGTAAGCCACTTGAACTCGGTGATGCGGGTGTAGTCCTCGGTCACGGTGTAGTTCACCGTGCCGCAGGGCAAATGATAGGTCTCGTCGAAGGTCTCGTAGACGAAGTCGAGCGAGCGGTAGGGCAAGCGTCCAAAACGGCCCAAGAACAGCTCGTCCAGAGGACCGGTGTAGACGATGGGGCCCTCGAAGGCGACGTCCTTGATGCGGATGGCCTCAAGCGGGGCGTCTTCCTCGCGACTCGCGAACACCAGGTCGAACACGCTTTCCGCCTCGGTCTCGAGGCACACGGTAATGCCCTCGTGGGAAAGCAGGTTCTCGAACAGGCGCGTGTAGCCGTCGACCGGCATGCCCTGGAAAGCGTCCTGGAAGTAACGGTTGTCCCGCGAGATGAACACCGGCACGCGGGCGGTCACCGAGGGGTCCACCTCCTCGGGGGTCA
>CANEDU010000024.1 GCA_947426355.1 uncultured Adlercreutzia sp.
GGCGAGGTGGAGGATCGCATCATCGGCCTGGAGCTCTGTGCCGACGACTACCTGGTGAAGCCCTTCAGCCCCCGCGAGCTGGTGGCCCGCGCCCGCGCGCTGCTGCGCCGCGTGCATGCCGACTCCGAGCCCCAGCGCGAGGTGCTCGAGTTCGGCGAGCTCACCATTGACGTGTCCGGCCACAAGGTGCTCGTCTCCGGAGAGGAGATCGATCTGACGGCCAGCGAGTTCAAGCTGCTCACCACCTTGTCCCGTTATCCGGGCCGCGTCTACTCCCGCATGGAGCTCGTGGAAAAGGTGCTCGGCTACGACTTCGAGGGCTATGAGCGCACCATCGACTCCCACGTGAAGAACCTGCGCGCCAAGATTGGCGACAACCCGCGCAACCCGAAGTGGCTCCACACCGTGCATGGCGTGGGCTACCGCTTCGAAGATCCCACCAAGAACGGCCAGTAAGTCCGGCGCGGCTTCTGGGGCCGTGCGCATCTGAAGGAGTCTTATGACCGAGGCTGAAGCAAAGCCGCGCATACTGGAAACTGCAGAAGAGGTCGCCCCGCCGGCGACCTCTTTGCCGTCTCCGGAGCGCAAGAAAAAGCGCAAGCGCCTGCGCTGGTCGAATCTGTCGTACACGACCCGCGTGACGCTGGCCTTCGCCCTGATTGCCGCCATGACGGCTATGGTGGCCATTGGCGTGGTGTCTTTTGTGTGGGAGCAGCATTTCCGTACCTACACGGCCGACAACATGAACACCCTGTGCGAGACCACGGCCAACCGCATCGCCGCGATTTACCAGGAAACAGGCGATTTGTGGAACCCCGAGACCACGCGCCCCGCGGCCCAAGCCACCGAGCTCACGAGCGGCGTGGGCGTGAAGGTGGTCGACTCGAAGGGGGCCACGGCCTTCGACTCGTCGGTGATTATCGACGAGCAGCAGGGCGATACGTTCCGGTCGTTCGAGCCGCGGGATAAAACCCAGGTAGTGGAAAAAGACATCATGGTCAACGGCGAGCACGGCAGGGAGAAAGTGGGGTCCGTGCGGCTGTGGGTCTACGGGTCCGAGGCCCTCATGCGCCAGCCCGACCAGGAGTTCCGCGATAATTCCTACCAGGCTATGTTCATTGCCGGCGGCGTGGCCATCGTGCTCGCCTCCTGCATCGGTTTTCTGTTCGCGCGCAATCTGGTGGCGCCCATCAACCGCATCATGAGCGCTGCCCGCGCCATCGGCGACGGCGACCTGTCGGCCCGCACGAGCCTTACGGGCGAGGACGAGGTGGCCCGCCTCGGCGAGACCTTCGACGCCATGGCCGAATCGGTCGAGAAGGACCGCGATTTGGAGCGGCGCCTCACGACCGACGTGGCCCACGAGCTGCGCACGCCGCTGATGGCCATCCAGGCGACGGTAGAGGCCATGGTCGACGGTGTGTACGAGGCCGACGAAGAGCGCCTCGTCACGGTGAACTCCGAGATTCAGCGCCTGTCGCGCTTGGTGAACGCCCTGCTGAAGTTGTCTCGTTTGGAAAACCGCGCCGAGCCCATGAAGGAAGAAGTCGTTAACGTGGGCGAGCTTATCGCGGGCATCATCGCCACCCATGAGATATTCGTTTCCGACTCCGGCCTCACGCTGGAATACGACGCCCAACCCGACGTCATGGTGGTGGGCGACGCCGACATGATTCGCCAGGCCACAGCGAACCTCATCTCTAACGCCGTGCGCTACACCCCCGAGGGCGGCCACATTGCGGTGTCCGTGAAGAAGGGCGACATCATGGCCTCGATTGCTGTGCGCGATACTGGCATCGGCCTTACCAAGGAAGAGGCCCGCATGGTATTCAGCCGCTTCTGGCGCGCTGATGCCGGCCGCAACCGCGAGAGCGGCGGTCTGGGCGTGGGCTTGGCCGTGGTGAAGGAGATCGTCGACCGTCACGGCGGTTGGGTGCAGGTGGAAGGCGAGAAGGACAAGGGTGCCTGCTTCACCATCCATATCCCGCTCTATGACGAAGACGCCTCCAAGCACCGCCGCGGTTCCAAAAAACGCCCCGGTCACAAAAAGCCCGCGAAGACGTCGCGGTAGAGGGCAAAAGAACGTCGCGACGTAAAGCCCTGGATTGAGCAACGCCCCGCAAAACAGGAAGAGGCTCCCGAAAGGGAGCCTCTTCGTTGGGGAGGGCGAAAGGGAGGCTTACAGGTCGCCGGCAATGCGACGGGCGATGTGGCGGCCTTGAGTGGAGGAGCGGCCGCAGGCAAGGCCCACGACGTACTCGGGATAGGTGCCGGCGAACAGGCTGCCAGAGCAGTCGCCCGCGGCATAAAGGCCCTCGATGATGTTGCCCTCGGTATCGAGCACCTGCATCTCCTCGTTGATGGTAAGTCCATCGATGGTGGTCAGCAGCGAGCCGCCGTACCAGCATCCGTAGAACGGCGCCTTGCGGATGGCGGAAAGGCGATGAGGCTCTTTGCCGAAGTCCTCGTCCTGCTGGGCGTCGTAGAGTTCGTTGTAACGTTCAACCTGAGCAAGGAATGCCTGCTTGGCG
Organism: uncultured Adlercreutzia sp.; assembly: GCA_947426355.1. Classification (GTDB taxonomy): domain Bacteria; phylum Actinomycetota; class Coriobacteriia; order Coriobacteriales; family Eggerthellaceae; genus Adlercreutzia. Next base: position 2,532 of record CANEDU010000024.1, read on the forward strand.
TCGCCTTCGAAGCCAAGCATATCGGCCAGCTCCTCAAGGGTGTCGGCCTTCTTCATGATGCCGGGCTCAAGGGCGGAGGCGCACAGGTCGTCGATGGCGGCGCCCTTGCGGATGGCGTCAGTGGTTAGCCGGGCGCAACCGGCCTGGGCGAAGCGGTCGATGTCCTCCGGAGCGTTGGCGTCGAAGATTTGGCACCACACACCGCCGGGCTGCATGGCGCTGGCGTTGCAGATGTTGTCGTAGGGCAGCGATTCGTTGGTGAAGCGCACGCCCTTGCGGTTCACGGCCATGAACGGCTGGCTTCCCATGTTCAGCTGGAAAATGGTGCCGGGGAAGATGGCGTCTTCGCCCGAGCCGATGTAGCCGGCATCCACGCCCACGTCGACGGCGCCGCGGTTGAAGATCATGGGGCAGGGCACCTCATCCATGGCGGCACCAGCCCACAAGGCAGTCTTGATGCCCGAGCCATCGCACACCATAGAGTAGCTGTTAGCAGTCACGCACTTGGACACGTTGGGCTGGAGAGCCTCCATCATGATGGGGTTGGCCGCATAGCCGCCCGTGGCCAGCAGGACGCCGTCTTTGGCATTCACCTGCACGTAGCCTGCATCGGTATTGAAGATGGCGCCCGTTACCTTGCCGTCGGCGTGCACGAGCTTCACGAGTTCATAGCCGAAGGCGATGGACTGCCCGGCCTCTTCGATGTGCTGCTGGAGCACTTCGTTGCGCATGACGCCGCTGTAATAGGGGGCGTGCATGTGATTGACGGTGGGGGCGAAGTAGCCATGGTCGGTCAAGTCGGGGGCAATCTCCAAGTACAGCTCCTTGCCCGTGGCCTTCTGCACCAGCTCATCGACCCACTCGAAGCACTCGGCAGACTCGTCGAGCCACACCTTCAGCACGGCACGGTTGGTGCGTCCGTTGGAGTAGCGGGCGATCTCGTTCATCGTGCGAATCTTGTCGACTTCCTGGCCGGCTTCCTTGGTGTACTTGGTGTTCACGGCGCCAAAGTACTCGCGGGTGTCTTGAACCATGGTGTTCTTGTCGGCGATCATGAAGTCGAGGCCAAGGTCGGCTGCCGTGGCGGCAGCGGCGAGGCCCGCAGTGCCCGCGCCGATGATGAGCAGCCCGGTCTCTTCGGTCGAGGTAATGTCGCCCTCGGCGATTTCGGGTTCAGTCCCAAGCCAGCTTGTGCCGGCTTCGCCGGTGTCCTGCCCGCCCGTCTCGGAAAGCGAGGCGTCCGGCGTCTTCGGAGTGCATCCGCTCAGGGCTGCCATCGACCCCATGGCGGCCGCTGCGGCGCCCAGGCCCAGAAAAGAGCGACGGGAGATTTCTTTGGTCATACGGTTCCCTCCTTTGGAAATGCAGCCGCGTTGATGCGCCTGCGATGACAGATATCCGATTATGCGTTGCCGCTTCGAGCAAGGCGCTCGGACAAGTCGAATCATGGCAAACCGAGAGGGCAGCATCTTCCCGTGCGGAGGGGTATATCGTTCACCCGCTGCGGGTGAATTTGCCGTTCAGAGCTGCAATTTGCCAGGTACTTTCTCTATCGCGGCTGAGAGTGGCCTCTATAATGAGCAAGGAGGAGGGGAGATATGAGAGCCGTTGTCTGGGAAAAGATTCCGTGGCTTGTCGCGTGCGCGACGCTGTCGTTTTATTTCATCCAGCGCTGGAGCCTGAACGCATGGGTCTACCCTTCGTTCGACGGCATCTTTCCTGCTGCGCGAGAAATCGCCACGGCGTTCGATGTGCTTGCCTGCGTTGTCATGATTGCGATTGTGCTCAATGGGCGACGGCCCGCGCTCGTAATTAGCATCGTCCACTGCAGTGCTCCTTTCGTCCTCTTGTTAGCGCTTGTGCTCTTTTTCGTGGGGGTAAAGGGGAGCGCCCCCGCGCTGCTCGCGGTAGGTGCAGTTCTCTGCAGTGGAGCGGGTTTCTGGTTTTTCGTGTCAGCAAGCGCCTCGCTGCTTCCGTTCGATTTAAAAAAATCGCTGCTTGCTGTTGCAGTGGCGGCGATAGCCCAATCCCTTTTTGGTTCGATCGCTTCACTTTTCTCTGTGGGTCTCGCATGCGGTTATGCGTGGCATGCAGCCATGGCTTTGGCGTGCCTCGCTTTGGGGTGGCGTGCGGTGGGGAAGGTTTCCTGCAGGGTGCAAGAGCGTCTATGGAATAAGTCCGATATTTTCGTTAACCCGCGCTCTTTCATTCCCGCAAGCCATCCGCTGTTCGTTTCCGTTGTGTTGTCTGGGACGTTGTGCGGGGTGGGCCTTACCTACGGATCGGATGCCAGCGCCCCCGTACAGACTCCGCTGGCACTTGTTCCGCTCCTGATTATTCTGGGCATTGCTTTGATGTGCGTGAAACGCAGCCGGGCTCTCGACGCGCTTTACTTGAGTGCTGTGGTGGCGTTTCTTGCTGCATTGACATTCTTCAGTCCCGTACTGCTTACGAGCATCGACCTGCCTCTTGTGTCGCAACTGCCCAATCATTTGTTTAACGTAGGAGCCAACTGCTTGCTGGTGCTCGCGTTGCTAACGGCGAGCACTGTTGGTCGTCGCAACCCCGCCGATTTCTTCCGCATTGCGGTGCTTTACGCGGGGTGCATCTGCCTGGGCATCCTCATTGGGGCGACGGCGGGGCATCTGCTGAACTCGTTGGTTCCCAGGCATTTAGAGGTGGTCATTTGGGCCTTCGCGCTCATGGCGGTGGTTTTTGTCTGCTACAACCTCATCCTCATGCGCGCCTTCAGCTTCGACGATGTGGTAGCGAAAGTTGAGCGAGTTCGGGCTCCGAGCATTGTCGCTCCCTCAGAGTCGTTCGATGAGCGTTGTCAGGATGTTGCTTGCGCCTTCGGCCTCACTCCCAGAGAGACGGAGATTTTGCAGTACTATGCCCGAGGACGCAGTACGACGGTGGTTCAAGAGGCGCTCGTTTTGTCCTATAACACGGTGAAGACCCACGTGAAGAACATTTATCGCAAAATGGACGTGCATTCTCAACAGGAGCTTATCGACCTTGTCGATGGCTGGAAGATCTCCTAATCTACGCGTGATTGCTGGTTGGAGCGCCACCCTTTAGGGATGCTGTGCCGCGTGGGGGATGGGCGATGGGTCCGCGGGGCTTTTGTGCCATAATGGCGGGATAGGAAAAAACGCCCGGGCCGGTGGGTTTCGGGCGGATGGGATAAGAGGAGAAAGGGCACCCCATGACGGGAATCGATATCGCCCCCGACGCGCAGGGCAAGGTCCGCGATCTGTACGATTTGGGAGACGCGCTGCTGTTGGTCGCCACCGACCGCATCTCGGCCTTCGACTACATTTTGGAAGACGAGATTCCCTACAAGGGCCAGGTGCTCACCCAGCTCTCGAAGTTCTGGTTCGAGCTGCTCGATGGCGTCATCGAGAACCACCTCATCTCCACCGACGTGGCCGACCTGCCCGAGCAGTTTAAGCCCTATGCCGACTACCTGCGCGGCCGCTTCATGCTGGTGCGCAAGGCCGACATGTTCCCGGCCGAATGCATCGTGCGCGGATACTTGGCCGGCAGCGGCCTGAAGGAGTACAACCGCGAGGGCACCGTGTGCGGCATCCAGCTGCCCGAGGGCCTCGTGAACTCCTCGAAGCTGCCCGAGCCCATCTTCACCCCCTCCACCAAGGCCGAAATCGGCGATCACGACGAGAACATCTCTTACGAGCGCTTGGCGGAAATCCTCGGCGAGGACGATGCCTCGGCCTTGCGCGACCTGGCTCTTAAGGTATACACCACCGCCGCCGACCATGCGGCAGAGCGCGGCGTCATCATCGCCGACACGAAGTTCGAGTTCGGCCGTATCGGCGATACCATCATCTTGGCCGACGAGGTGCTCACCCCCGACTCGTCCCGCTTCTGGCCGGGCGATACCTACGAGGAGGGCAAAGACCAGCCCAGCTTCGACAAGCAGTTCGTCCGCGACTGGCTGACGGCCAATTGGGACAAGACGGGCAACCCGCCGCGCCTGCCCCAGGACGTCATCGACGCCACCTCCGCCAAGTACATTCAGGCCTACGAAACCATCACGGGCAAGAAGTTCGACCCCGCAACCTTCTAGGAGATTCTCAGCATGTCCCAGCGTAACCCCATGAACGAGCGCTACACCTCCGAAGAGCGCACCGGCGTGACCCGCAAGAGCGCCGCCTCGGCTAAGCCGAAGACCAAGGCCGCCGCGTCGGTCACTGTGAAGTCGGCGAAGAAGACGCCGGAGCAGAAGAAGGCCGAGGAGAAGGCGGCCCGCAAGCAGGCCGCCGCCAAGCAGCGCGAGGTTGAGCGCAAGTACTACAAGCCCGATACGCCGCGCTACAAGCGTTTGCGCATCATCTGGTGGGTGCTGCTCATCGCCGCTATCGGCTGCACCACTTTGAGCTTCGTGGGCCAGCAGTGGCTGCCGCCCCAGGTTGCCGTGGTCATTCTGGTGCTCGCCTACGTGTTCATCATTTCCGCCTTCGTGCTGGACTTCTGGAAGATCAAGCAGGAGCGCGTTGCCTACCAGGAGCGCATGCTCGCTCTGGAGGAGAAGAACGCCAAGGCCGAGAAGCAGGCCCGCCGCGTGCAGCAGGCCAAGCAGGCGAAGGCCAAGGGCTCGGGGAAGAATCAGAACCGCCACGCGGCCCAGAAGAAGGGCGACGAGGCCGAAGACGAGAAGCCCGAGGCCGCCGAAGAGGCGCCCGCCAAGCCGCGTCGCGGTCTGTTCGGCAGCGGCTTCCGCCTTTCCAACCGCGAAAAGATGCAGGCCGAGAAAAAGGCCGCCAAGGAGGCCAAGGCCGCCGAAAAAGAGGCCGAGAAGGCAGAGAAGGCTGAGTAGCAACCCAGCCCGCAGGGGGCGACTTCAGTCGCCCCTTTTCGAGCGGGGCGGTCCCGCTTGAGAGGGCGGACCTGAAATCCGCTCCTACGGAAACGTTCGTCAGGACTAACGTCCGCCCCGACTGAGACATTCGGGCGCGTGAGCGCTCATCCCTCGAAGAGAGAGGCACATCTATGGTATCTCGCGTGTATGTTGAGAAGAAGCCCGGGTTTGATGGCGAGGCGCGTGCCTTGGCCGCCGAGCTGCGCGACATTGTGGGCATTGCGGGACTCACCGGCGTGCGCCTGGTGAACCGCTACGATGTGGAAGGCGCGAGCGACGAGCTGTTTGCCTCCTGCGTGCCCACGGTGTTCTCCGAGCCGCAGTCCGACATCGCCACTTTCGAGCTGCCCGAGGCGAACGGCGCGGCCGTGTTTGCCGTGGAGTTCCTGCCCGGCCAGTTCGACCAGCGCGCCGACTCGGCGAGCGAGTGCATCCAGCTCATCAGCCAGGGCGAGCGCCCTGCCGTGCGCTCGGCGGTGGTGTACTACCTGGAAGGCGAGCTTTCTGCCGACGACATCGATGCGGTGAAGCGCTACGTCATCAATCCCGTGGAGGCCCGCGAGGCCTCGCTTGACGAGCGCGACACCCTGGCCATGGCCTTCGATCGCCCGGCCGATGTGGAGGTCATCGAGGGCTTCACCGAGCTCACCGACGACGAGCTGGCCGCCTTCATCGCTGAGCGCGGCCTGGCCATGGACTTAGCCGACATCCAGTTCTGCCGTGCGTACTTCGCCGAGGAAGGGCGCGACCCGTCTATCACCGAGATCAAGATGATCGACACCTACTGGTCGGACCACTGCCGCCATACCACCTTCGGCACGGTGCTCGACGACGTGGACATCGCCGATGCCAATGTGCAGGCGGCCTTCGACCGCTATCTGGAGCTGCGCCACGAGCTCGGCCGTGACGAGAAGCCCGTGTGCCTCATGGACATGGGCACCATCGGCGCGAAGTGGCTGAAAAAGCAGGGCATCCTCACGAACTTGGATGAGTCGGAGGAGATCAACGCTTGCACCATCAAGTGCAAGGTGGATGTGGATGGCGAGAGCCAAGACTGGTTGTATCTGTTCAAGAACGAGACCCACAACCACCCCACCGAGATCGAGCCCTTCGGCGGCGCGGCTACCTGCGTGGGCGGCGCCATCCGCGACCCCTTGTCCGGCCGCTCCTACGTGTACCAGGCCATGCGCGTCACGGGAGCTGCCGACCCCACGGTGCCCGTGGCCGACACCATTCCCGGCAAGCTGCCCCAGCGTAAGCTGGTGACCACGGCGGCGGCCGGCTATTCCTCCTACGGCAACCAGATCGGCCTGGCCACCGGCCAGGTGCACGAGCTGTACCACCCCGGCTATGCCGCCAAGCGCATGGAAATCGGCGCGGTGGTGGGCGCCACCCCGGCCGACCACGTGCGCCGCGAGACGCCGGCGCCGGGCGATGTGGTGGTGCTCCTCGGCGGCCGCACGGGCCGCGACGGCATCGGCGGCGCGACGGGCTCTTCCAAGGCCCACTCCGTGGAATCGCTGGAAAGCTGCGGGGCCGAGGTGCAGAAGGGCAACGCGCCTGTGGAGCGCAAGATTCAGCGCCTGTTCCGCCGCGGCGACGCCTGCCGCATGATCAAGCGCTGCAACGACTTTGGTGCCGGCGGTGTGTCGGTGGCCATTGGGGAATTGGCCGATGGCCTGGACATCAACCTGGACGCCGTGCCCAAGAAGTACGATGGCCTCGATGGCACCGAGCTCGCCATTTCTGAGTCTCAGGAGCGCATGGCCGTGGCCCTGGCGCCCGAGGATGTGGACGCCTTCATCGCGCTTGCCCACGAGGAGAACCTTGAGGCCACGCCGGTGGCCGTGGTCACCGAGGAGCCGCGCGTGCGCATGCACTGGCGCGGCAACACCATCGTGGACGTGAGCCGCGACTTCCTCGCGAGCAACGGCGCGCCGAAGCACGCGGCGGTGTCGGTGCCGGCGCCGGCTGTGCCAAGCTACGCCGAGAGCGCCTGCGACCGCGCCTTCGAGGCCACATCCGACCTGACCGATCCCGTGGTGGACGCGGTGTGCGACGGCGCCTCGCTGGAGACGTCCCTCTCGGCGCTCATGGGCGACATCAACCGCGCCTGCAACAAGGGCCTCGTGGAGCGCTTCGACTCCACCATCGGCGCCGCCACGGTGCTCATGCCCTTCGGCGGTACGCGCCAGCTCACGCCGGCGCTGGCCATGGTGGCGAAGCTGCCGGTGCTCGGCGGGAAGACTACCACGGTCTCGGGTCTGTCCTGGGGCTTCAACCCGTATCTTTCGTCGTTCGATCCCTACGCAGGCGCCTACATGGCCGTGCTCGACTCGGTGGCGAAGCTGGTGGCCACGGGCTTCGAGCGCAAGAACATGTACCTCACGTTCCAGGAGTACTTCGAGAAGCTGCGCCAGGATCCCGAGCGCTGGGGCAAGCCCATGCGCGCGGTGCTCGGCGCGCTTATGGCCCAGATCGACTTCGGCGTGGGCGCCATCGGCGGCAAGGACTCCATGTCCGGCTCCTTTGAGGATTTGGATGTGCCGCCGACGCTCGTGTCCTTCGCCACGGCCATCGGCTCGGTTGACCGCGTCACGTCGTCGGAGCTGAAGGAAGCGGGCAGCGCCCTTGCGTGGCTCACGCCCGAGGATGCGCTCGCCTCCAGCCTGTGCGCCACCTTCGACGCCGTGGAGCACCTCATCGGCGCCGGTGTGGTGCGCGCTTGCGCGAGCGGTGCCTATGGCGGTCTGGCCGAGACCCTCGTGAAGATGGCCGTGGGCAACGGCCTGGGCGTGGCTATCACCTCCGACGAGGTGGATACGGGCGTACTGTTCGAGCCGGCCTACGGTTCCTTCGTGCTGGAGCTGGCCGCCGGCGAGGATGCCCAGTCGGTGGTTACCCGTCTGGAGGGCGCCGGGCTCGACGCGAATGTGGACGTGCTGGATCTGGGCCGCGTGACCGAGGCCTACGAGCTGGCCTGCGACGGCCAGGTGGCCGATCTGACCGTGGTGCAAGAGGCCTGGGAGCGCGGAAGCGGCCTGGAGGGCGTGTTCCCCTACCGCACGTCGCCCGAGGAAGCAGCGGCTGCCGAGAAGGTGCCCGCTCTGAGCTTCGAAGGCGAGCCGGCTGCGGCTTACCATGGCCCGGCGTTGCTCGGCGACGCCTCTGGTGCCCCGCGCGTGGTCATCCCGGTGTTCCCCGGCAACAACTGCGAGTACGATTCCGCCGCCGCCTTCGAACGCGCCGGCGCTATCCCCACGGTGTACGTGGTGAACAACCTGACGCCCGAGGCTGTGGCCGAATCGACCCACGAGCTGGCGCGTCTCATTCGCGCGTCGCAGATCGTCATGATTCCCGGCGGCTTCTCGGGCGGCGACGAGCCCGACGGCTCGGCGAAGTTCATCACGGCGTTCTTCCGCGCTCCCGAGGTGACCGAGGCGGTGCGCGATCTGCTGCAGGCCCGCGATGGCCTCATGCTCGGCATCTGCAACGGCTTCCAGGCCCTCGTGAAGCTGGGGCTCGTGCCCTTCGGCGACATCCGCCCCATGGATGACGGGTGCGCCACCCTCACCTTCAACAACATCGGCCGTCACCAGAGCACGCTCGTGCGCACCCGCGTGGCCAGCACGCTTTCGCCTTGGATGAGCAAGATGGAGGTGGGCGACGTGCACACGGTGGCCATTAGCCACGGCGAGGGCCGCTTCGTGGCGCCGCAGCCCCTGCTGGACCAGATGATCGCGAACGGGCAGGTCACCACCCAGTATGTAGACGCGGCCGGGGTGCCCTCCATGGACCTGTCGGTGAACCCCAACGGCTCGGTGCTCGCCATCGAGGGCATCACGAGTCCCGATGGCCGCGTGTTCGGTAAGATGGGCCACACCGAGAGAAGCGGCGCGGGTCTGTACAAGAACGCCTTCGGCAACACCTACCAGCCCCTCTTCGAGGGTGGCGTGGACTACTTCCGCACGAAGTAGGCGGCCGAGGGTACTCCGTAGAGGCGGATTTCGGTCCGCCCTTCCGAGTGAGATTGATCTGCTTGGGGCGGGGGCGCCGTAAGTCGCCCCCCGAGATGCGCCGTGGCGCTAGAAAACGGCGAGCTATTTCAGCGCGAAGTGGTACCTAGCGACGACTTTGACAGCCCCGCCCGATGCGGCGGCCTTGCGCAAGGCATGCGGCCTCGCCCGATGCGGTGGCCTTGCGAAAGGCATGCGGCCCCGCCCGATGCGGCGGCCTTGGGCAAGGCATGCGGCCCCTGCCCGCGGCGGTGACTTCGCCTGAAGGTTGTGCGCGGTAGCATACATAGGCACGAACAGGGTGAGCCTGTCCATAACGGTTCTTTTTGCCACCTCGTTTTGAAAAGAGGGCAAATATGGCCGAAATGGACAGGCTCATTTCTCGCTTTGGGCCGAAATCTGTCCATAACGCCCATATTTGGCAGTTGAACGGCCTATTTTGGCTGCGCTCGTTAGTCGACTTGTCCATATCGGCCATATTTGCCCTATTTACATCTGGCTGTGTCAAATATGGTCGATATGGACAACCTGAGGGCAGCGTGAGCGTGCGAGTACGAGTGGGCACGAGCGCAGGCGCGGGCGCAGGCGCGAGTGCGAGCGGTGCGAGCGGACGGGCGAGCGCAGGCACAGGAGCGAGCGCAGGCACAAGGGCGTACACGCAGGCACGAGCGCAGGCGCACACGCAGGCACGAGGGCGCAGGGCAACTTACTGCCACAGCCTTACTTCGGGCTCCAGGTGCACGCCGGCGTCTTCCATGACGCGCTCTTGCACAAGTGCAATAAGAGCCAGCACGTCGGCGGCGGTGGCGCCTCCGGCGTTTACGACGAAGCCGGCGTGTTTGGTGGACACCTGCGCTCCGCCCACGGACGTTCCTTGCAAGCCCGCATCTTGAATGAGCTTGCCAGCGAAATAGCCCTCAGGGCGCTTGAACGTAGAGCCGGCAGAAGCCATCTCGAGGGGCTGCTTTTCCTCGCGGCGCTGACGCAGGTCGTCCATGCGCGCAGTAATGGCCTCACGAGAATCGGGACGCAGCAGCAACGTGGCGGCCAGCACAATAAGCCCCTCGCGCATCATGCGGCTTGTGCGGTAGCCCCAGGCGGCTTCGCTTGCCGGGAGGTCAGCTAGGGTGCCGTCGGGCATAAGGCAGCGCACTTCCACGGCCACATCGGAAAACTGCCCCTCGTAGGCGCCGGCGTTCATGATGGCCGCGCCCCCGATGGTGCCAGGAATGCCGCTGGCGAACTCGTAGCCGGCCAGACCCGCATCGCGCGCCACGGCTGCCACGGCCTCATTGGTGGCGCCAGCCTGGGCGCGCACCATCCCGCCGGGCAGCACCTCAACGCCCGCGTAGTTCTGCGCCATCAGCAGCGTAACACCGGGAAGTCCCTCGTCGGGCGCCAGCACATTGGAGCCCGCGCCCAACACCCGCAGCGGCATGCCAGCAGCACGACAAGCAGCCACAACGGCAGCAACCTCGTCTTCACTGCGAGGCATCACCAGCCACTGCGTCGGCCCCCCAATGCGAAACGTCGTATGCCCGGCCAATGGTTCGTCGGGCTTTACGTTGTTCCGGTCGACGATTTCCTGAAGGTTCTTTTCGAACTTCTGGGCGTCCACTGCTTGTTCCTCCTCAGCTGAGTGACGGTTGAGAGGAGACGGAGGGTGTTCTGACCGAGCGAGTTCCGCAGCGACTGAAACAGGACTAAACGTCCTGTTTCGCAAAGCGAGGACTGTCTGAGCGAATCAGAATACCCTGCGGCTCCGACACGCGGGGAGGTGCAACCTCTCCGTTCGTCATGCCATGCGGGTAACCGTTGATGACCCTTCTGCCCCATTGTACTAGAATACGCCCATGACGAATTCGCTCACATACGGGCGCGGGCCGGAAAGCGCGCGCAGCTTTTCCGCCGCGTGCGTGGCGCAGCCGATGCCGAAAGCGGGCCGTTAGCCTATGGCGCGCAAGCTTCCGGACATAAAACCCGCTTCTCCGCCCAAGGCCGTTGCGCTCGTGCTGCTGTTCATCGTCTGCCTCATCATCGGACTGTGGACGCTCATGGCGCTCACGCGCATTCTATTTGGCTAGGGGCGCGCTATGTGGCAGCGATTCACTCTGTACGATTTGCGGGTCATCGGTCATTACCTGGGAACGCTCATCCTGTTTTTCGCCGTGCTTATGGCGTTGCCCTTCGCGACGGCGGTCGTTTTCCAGGAATGGGAGCCGGCCGCGCGCTATCTGGTGGCCATCGGCATTGCCATGGTGGCTGGTTGCTCGCTGCGGTTTTTGCGCATCGAGCCGGGTCGCCTCGATCGGCGCCAGGCGTTGGCAGTCACGGGCTTCGCGTGGGTGGTGCTCGCCCTGTTCGCCTCTGTTCCGCTGTATTTCTCTGGGCACTACTTCACCTATCTCGATGCCGTGTTCGATGGCGTGTCCGGCCTCACCACCACCGGCGCCTCGCTCATTGTCGACTTGGACCACCTCTCCTACGCCGACAACATGTTCCGCTTCGCCATGCATGCCTTGGGCGGCCTCGGCCTTATCGTGGTGGCTCTGTCGTTCGGCCTGTTCGGTCGCGGCGGCGGCGCCTCGCTGTTCTCCTCGGAAGGCCGCAGCGAGCACGTGGTGCCTAACGTGGTGCAAACGACGCAGTTCATCGCCCGCATCACCTTCATCATCATCGCCGTTGCCACGGTTATCATCACGGCGCTGTGTCTGGTTATGGGCATGGAGCCCACGCGCGCCTTTCTGAACGCGCTGTGGGTTTCCACCTCGGGCTTTGTGACCGGTGGATTTACGCCCATGCAGCTGTCTATCATGTACTACCATTCCTTCCCCCTTGAGCTCATCCTCATGGTGCTCATGATTTTGGGCTCCATCAGCTTCGTCATTCACTCCGAAGTGTGGAAGGGCCGCGCCAGCGCGTTTTTCAAGGACATCGAGACCAAGACCATGCTGTTGTGGCTTGCGGTCATGGCCTTCGTCTTCACGGCTACCCTGGCCTCGTCGCCTTTCAACGACATTCTGGCCATCCTGCGCCGCGGCTTGTTCATGATCATCTCGGCCTTCACCACTACGGGCTTTCAGGTGGTCACCACCAACCAGATCACCACGTCGTTCAGCAACGGTGCCTTCCTTACCCTGGCCTTCATCATGGCTGTCGGCGGCGCTTCGGGCTCTACGGCCGGTGGTATCAAGTTCTCGCGCATGGGCATCATTTTTAAGTCCATCGTGTCGAATGTGAAGGAAGCCCTCGCACCCGACTCCGCCCGTGTCGTCGTTTCCTACAACCATGTGGGCAAGCGCGTGCTGACGCCTGAAGTGGTGAAAGAGGCCATGACGGTGTTCATCCTGTTCGTTATCACCTACGTTATCGGCGCCTTGGTGGGCATCGCTCATGGCGGTGAGGCCATTCCGGCCATCTTCGAATCGGTGGCCATGACGTCCAACGGCGGCATCATCACTTCGCTGGCCACGCCGGGCATGCCGGCTACGCTCGAGTTGTTCTATATCTTCCAAATGTGGGCCGGCCGTCTGGAATTCGTCACGCTGCTCGCGCTGGTGGTGGAAATCGTCGCCTCCGCGATTCCGCGCCCCCGTCCGAAGGACCGCTTATGAGGCGGCAGTGGATAGCGGCCGCTCTGGCCGTGGCGTTGGCGGGGGCCTTGGCGGTGCCGGGCTTTGTGGCCTGGGCCGATACCAAGGATGCGGAAGCAGCAACACTGAGAGGCAGCGTCACCAACGAAGATGTTCCCACTGATGACACCGGTGTGGTAGATACCGCGGCGCGCGACGAAGCGACCGCGAAAAAAGATGCCAACGCCGTGGCGCCCGATGTTCAAAAACCGGCCCCGGCGCCTCAGCCTGGCGATGAGTCCGAATCTCCCGAGGGGCCCATCAACGAAGATGTGCCCACCGATGAGGCTGGCGTTGTGAAAGGTGGCGCCGAAGACGCCGAAGGCGGGGGAGACGGCGAATCCGCGCCGGCTTCCAAGCCCGCGCGCCCGGCCCTGCCCGATCCGGTGTTCGGCGAGGGCGTGAACGAGGACAACCTCGTGAACCCTCAGCAGAAGCCCGACAGCTCCTTTATCTACGACACGGCCATCTCGGCTCTGCAGGAGGCCGATTCCTACCTGAACAACCAAACGGTGCAGGTCACCGGTGAGGTGGTGGGCGACCGCATCGTGGCCGAGTTCGACCCGGGCTTCTACTGGATTGTGCTGCAGGGCTCCGATAAGGCCCATTCCGAAATCCCTGTGTTCATGGCCGGCGACTTCACCGAGCTTATCGACACCTACGGAGCCTACGGCCGTAAGGGCACGACGCTGCAGGTGCGCGGTACCTTCCATTTGACCTGCTCTGAGCACGAGGGCCTCACCGACCTGCACGCCGATGCGGTCACGCTCGTGGAAAAGGGGTCCATCACCGAGCAGCCCTTCGATATCGGCACGTTCATGCCGGGGCTTCTGCTGGTGGCTGTAGGCTTTGTGATGCTCATCGTGTTCCACCAGATGCGAGAGGGCCAGCGCTAATGATCGATTCGCTCAAGCGCGGGGAAGTGGTGAAGCTCGATCGGGGATACCCCCTGGTGCGCCTCGGCGACGGCGAGCTGTTGCGCTGCGAGCATGCCACGGCTCTGGTGAAAGGCGCCGACAAGCGGGCGGTCATTGGCGATGTGGTAGAGGTGGCCGTGCCCGATTCCCACGACAAGGGCGTCATTGAGGCCATCGCGCCGCGTGCCCGCGAGTTCGTGCGCAAAGACCCCACCGAGCGCGCTCTGCCCCAGGGGCTCGCCGCTAATTTCGAGCGAGTCATCGTGGCCCAGCCTGTGGGCGAGGTGAACCTGCGCCGCTTGGAGCGCGAGCTCGTGCTCGCTTTCGAGACGGGGGCCGAGGTTACCGTGGTGCTCACCAAGGCCGACCTGTCCGACGACGCTGCCACTGAGGCCACCTGCGAGGCGGTGCGAGCCTTGGCCGCCCCCGCTGCCGAAGTGCTCGTGGTGTCCGAGGCCGATCCTGCTTCGGTGGAAGCGGTGCGGGCACTTTTGGCTCCCGGCACCACCACGGTGCTCATCGGACGCTCAGGCGTGGGAAAGTCGAGTCTGGTGAACATGCTTGTCGGCGCCGAGCTTTTGGATGTGGGCGCCGTGCGCGAGGGCGACGGCAAGGGCCGCCACACTACGGTGAGCCGCGAGATCGTGGACGTGCCCGGCGCGGGTCGTATCGTGGACATGCCCGGTGTGCGCGGCTTGGGCTTGTGGGACGCCGAGGCGGGCATCGGCGCCGCCTTCCCCGATGTAGAAGAGCTGGCCGCCGAATGCCGTTTCCGCGATTGCACTCATCACGGCGAGCCCGGTTGCGCCGTGCGCGCTGCCGTAGACTCCGGCGCCCTGGCACCTGAGCGCTATGCGTCCTATCAAGCGCTGCAGCAGGAGATGGCCACGGTGCGCGACCGCCGCGAAGAGGCGCGCCGCATGAACAAGGAAAAGGCGAGCGACGCCAAGCGCCGCCGCGGGTCGCCGCCCAAGGGCAAGCGCCGCCGCGGCTAGGCGCGCCCAAGCGCGTTGTTGCCCTGCTGTCCTGTGACGTTTTCCGCACGGTGAGCGCAGGGGTGCCCAGACGCGCTAAAATGATGTGACACCGTTCGACTGAACTCGAAAGGAACCCCATGAACCCCGTCGTTGTCATTCCCACGTTCATCTACCCCCGCCGCCACCGCGGAGGGGCCGATGTGGTGAGCACCTACGACCATCCTACCGCGCCCAATCAGGAAGGCGAGCTTGGCCGCTGTCTGGAATCGCTGGCGAAGGTGGAAGGGCTCGGGCTCGTGGTCATCCTCGTGTCCGCCGACGTGTCGCTGGAAGTGCAGGCCGCCGAGAAGGTGCAGGCCATCGCGAGCCGCCATCCCGAGGTGACGACGCTCGTCATCGGCGCGGCGGAGCTTGCGCTCATCGAGCAGCGCATGGCCCAGCAGAACATCGAGCGGCTTTCCAAGGAAATCGGCCTGCAGGGCTATGGCGCCATTCGCAATTTGGGTTTGCTCGTGGCCAACGTCCTTGGTTTCGATGCGGTGGTGTTCCTCGATGACGACGAGGTCATCGACGATCCGAAGTTTTTGCAGAAAGCCATGTACGGCCTGGGAAAACTTACGCGCCAGGGCGTGCCCATCGTGGCGAAGACGGGCTACTACCTCAACGACCAGAACTCCTATCTCTCGAAGTGGGAAGATAAGTGGTACAACCGCTTTTGGCAGCAGGGCCGCGCCTTCAACGAGTGGATCACCAAGGCCATGCGAGGCCCGCGCCTGTCCCGCTCAAACCACGTGTGCGGCGGCTGCTTGGCCATCCACAAGGAGGCCTTCCGCCGTCTGGCTTTCGACCCGTGGATTACCCGCGGCGAGGATTTGGACTACATGCTGAACCTGCGCATGTACGGCTCCGATATCTGGTTCGACAATCAATGGGTGCTGCGCCATCTGCCCCCGCGCACCACAAGCGAGGGCACGCGCTTTCGCCAGGACATCTTCCGCTGGCTCTACGAGTACCGCAAGTTGGAGTACTCCCGCGCGCTCATCGATCTTCAGCAGGTGAAGCCGGCCTCGCTTGAGCCCTACCCGGGGCCGTTTCTGGAGCCCGGGCTTTTGCGCCGCATTCGCCTGACCGCCTGGATGCGCAGCTTCGGCCGTCCCGACAAGAAGGCCTATCGTCTGGCCGCCAAAGCGGCGACGGGCGCTGCGTCGGCCTACGCCGAGGCCAACTGCGCCAAGTACTTCGAGTTCCAGTACGTGTGGCCCGAGGCCATGAACCGTTTGGAAAGCGACCAGCTGCTCTCCGAGGCTCTGGTGCGCTCAGCCATGCTGCGGGCCCAGGACGTGGCGGCGGCGAACGTCGATGCGCCGGCGTCGGCACCGACGCCGACAGCGGCACAGAGCGCTCCCGCGGGCACTGCGCCTGCGGTACCTGCGGGCGTGACGCCCGCGGCGTCTAGGGCCCCCGTCCCCGAGGGCGCGCCTGGGGCCGCCCCGACCGTGCCCTACGGCAACATCGACGCCGGCATGACCACCCAAATCCGCCTGGACATGGAGGACTAGCCCC
>CANEDU010000025.1 GCA_947426355.1 uncultured Adlercreutzia sp.
CGATCCGGAGCGCTTTAGGAAGACCTAATCCGCCGCGGGCCAGCCCCGATTCCCTCGTTGCGGGCCTTACTGCTCGCCGCCGTTGGGCTCCACGAGGTATTCGAACCCTTCCTGGGTGTAATCGCCAGCGATGCGAACGCGAGGAAGCGCTTCCGGAGCATCGCCTGGGACGACCCGGCGGTTCTCAATGGTGAAAGCGCACAGCACCCCGGCCTCATCCATGGCCGCCCAAGCGTTTTCGTTGTTGTCGCCGAAGGGATAGGCGAAGGCCTCGGTATTGCCGAGCACCGCCTGGGCCTGCTTCAGGTCTTCCGCGATCTCTTCGGTGGAAAGGGCGTGGATGATGCCGCCGCGGCCCACGTCGGACCCGCCACGATGCAAGTTGTAAGAGTGGGACTGGAACATCACATAAGGAGTCGTGTACTCACGCAGCTTCTCTTCGGTGCCTTCCTGAGACACGATGAGGAATGATGTTGCAGGTACTTGGTATTGATTGAGAAGCGGGATGCCGTATTTCAGAAAGCCCTCCTCGCCGTCATCGAAGGTAAGCACCACGCTGCGAGCCGGAAGGGTATGGGTGCCCTCGGCGAAGGCACGTACTTCCTGATAGGAAGGATAGTAATAGTTGTTGTCCGTGAAGTATTTCAGCTGAGCTTCGAGGGTGCTGTCCAGCAGGTAGTTTGCGTTCACTTCATCGGGTGGGTTGTCTGCGGTATACACGTAATGGTACATGAGCACCGGAAGCGAGGTGGCGGTGCCTGCGAAGTCGTCGAAGCTTTCTACGACGTGCACTGTGCGTGTGACAGAGGCTTCTGCGCCGGCAGAATCGGTAGCCGTGTAGGTTATGGTGTAGTCGCCAGGGGTCGCCGTATCGACGGCGCCGTCAATACGCACATCGCTCAGGTTCCCCTGTTCGGGGTCGAAAGCGTGGCAACCAGGCTCCAGATACTCTTCGCCGAGAAGGACAAACGTGTCGGCGTCGCCGTCCATCGTCATGATGATGCGGTCCGAGGGCGCAGGCTCAGCCGGTGCCGGCGTGCCGTTCTCCTCTTCGATCCGCGCCAAATCAGCCGCGTCGAAGGTGGTGGCTGCCGTGGGCGGCTCGAACGTGTGGGGCCGTGTGAGCTCGGTTGCAAGGAAAACGCCCAGGGCCACAACAATGAGCGCCGCAATCACAAGGGAGAAGATGCGACGATTGCGCTGCTGCCGACGCATGACCGTCCGGCGGACGCACGTACGCTCTTCGACGCCTGTCTGCGAGGGGATGCTCGGTCTCGGCGCTGGCTGCCGAGGAGGCAAGTTCTGAGTCATGTAGGGCCTTCCACGAAAAAGCACGACGTAACTCCGTAAATCTTAGCACGAAGCCCCGCATTCCAAGGCATTGCGCTGTGCGGCTGGTATACTGAACGCTTGCGGGAATGCCGCCCAAGAGGCATTCCTCATCCAACGTCGAAAGGATTCAGCATGCCCAGCACAGTGCTCGTCGGCGCCCAGTGGGGCGACGAAGGCAAGGGTAAGATCACCGACCTCATCGCCAGCGACTACGATTACGTCGTGCGCTTCCAGGGAGGCAACAACGCCGGCCACACCGTCATTCACGGCGACAAGAAGCTCGCGCTGCACCTGATGCCCTCCGGTGTCATGTACGAGAACGCGGTGCCGGTCATCGGCAACGGTGTGGTGGTTGACCCGGGCGTGCTCGTGAAGGAAATGGCCATGCTCGAGGCTGAGGGCGTTTCCTGCAAGAACCTGCGTATCTCCAATGACGCGCACCTCATCATGCCCTATCACAAAGATCTGGACGGGGCCGACGAGAAGAGCCTCGGCGAGAAGAAGATCGGCACCACCAAGCGCGGCATCGGCCCGTGTTATCAGGACAAGATGGGCCGCAAGGGAATCCGCATGCAGGACTTGCTGGACGAGAAGATTTTCCGCCTGAAGCTGGAAGCGGTGCTTGCCCAGAAGAATCCCATTTTGGAGAAGATCTACGGCCTGCACACCTACACGGTGGAGGAAATCTGCGACGAGTACCTGCCCTACGCCCGCATTCTTGCCCCTTACGTGTGTGAGTCGGCCCATATGCTGAACGAGGCACTGGCCGACGGCAAGTCCATCCTGTTCGAAGGCGCCCAGGGCACCCTGCTCGACATCGACCACGGCACCTATCCGTTCGTCACGTCTTCCAGCTGCTGTGCCGGTGGCGCGGCCACGGGCACGGGCGTGGGCCCCGCGGCCATCGACCGCGTGCTCGGCATCCAGAAGGCCTACGTCACCCGCGTGGGCGAGGGCCCCTTCCCCACGGAGCTGAAGTTCCCCGAGAACGGCGGCGAGGGCCAGGATGCCGAAGACGGCGAGCTGCTCTGCAAGGTCGGCCACGAATTCGGGGTCACCACCGGGCGCAAGCGTCGCTGCGGCTGGTTCGATGCGGTCATCGGCCGCTATGCCGCCGAAGTGAACGGCTTGACCGACGTGGCCCTCACGAAGCTCGACGTGCTTTCCGCCTTCGACACCATCAAGGTGTGCGTGGCCTACGAGTGCGACGGCAAGCGCTACGACTACTTCCCCATGCAGCAGTCGGTGCTGCACCATGCCAAGCCCATCTACGTGGAGCTTCCCGGCTGGAAGGGCGAGGACATCACCGGTTGCCGCACCTACGAGGAGCTGCCGGAGAACACCCGCAAGTACATTGAGTATTTGGAAGAGGTCTGCGGTGTGCCCATGAGCATTGTCTCGGTGGGTCCCGACCGCGACCAAACCATTATTCGCCTATCCTGGCTTCGCGACGAGTAAGGATTCATCATGAACATTCTGCTTATCGGTTCGGGCGGCCGCGAGCACGCCATTGCGTGGGCCCTGCAGAAGTCTCCGAACACTGACGTGCTGTACGTGGCCCCGGGCAACGGCGGCACGGCGGAGATTGCCGAGAACGTCGATATTGACGTGGCCGACGGCGAGGCGCTGCTGAGCTTCGTGCACGAGCGCAACATCGGCCTGGTGGTCATCGGCCCGGAGGCTCCCTTGGTGGATGGCGTGGCCGACCTTTTGCGCGCCGATGGCGTGCCGGTGTTCGGCCCCAATGCCGACGGCGCCCAGCTGGAGGGCTCGAAGGCCTATTCCAAGGCGTTCATGGAAGCCAACGGCATTCCCACGGCTGCCTATGGCCGCTTCGATAACGAAGCCGATGCGCTCGCCTACGTGCGCGAGCAGGGCGCTCCCATCGTCATCAAGGCCGATGGCCTGGCTGCAGGCAAGGGTGTGGTGGTAGCCGAAACGCTGGAGGACGCCGAGGCGGCGGTGAGTGCCTGCTTCGACGGCGCCTTCGGCGATGCCGGCTCCACGGTGGTCATCGAGGAGTGCATGACCGGCCCCGAATGCTCGCTTTTGTGCTTCGTTACGGGTGGCATGTCATTCCCCATGGCCCCGGCCCAAGACCACAAGCGCGCCTACGACGGCGACCTTGGTCCGAACACCGGCGGCATGGGCGTGTACTCGCCGGTGCCCATCGTTACCGATGAGGAGATGGCCGCCATGGTGTCCATCATGGAGACGGCCGCCGCGGCCACGGCCCGCGAGCCGTTTGCTATGGACTACCGCGGCACCCTCTACGGCGGCTTCATGCTTACCCCCGAAGGTCCGAAGATCGTGGAGTTCAACGTGCGCTTCGGCGACCCGGAAACCCAGGTGGTGCTGCCCCGTTTGGAAAGCGATTTGGTGGAGGTCATGCTCGCTGTGGCCGAGGGGCGTCCCGAGGACATCAAGCTGGAATGGTCTGATGATTGGGCCGTGTCGGTGGTGCTTGCCAGCGAGGGCTACCCCGGCTCGTACGAGAAGGGCAAGGTCATCCTGGGTATCGAAGAGGCCGAGGAGCTCGACGGCGTCACGGTGTTTCATGCCGGCACCCGTCGCAACTACGATGGCGAGCTGCTCACCAACGGTGGACGCGTGCTGAACGTGGTGGCTAAAGGCGACAGCTTCGAGGAGGCCCGCGAGCGCGCCTACGAAGCGTGCGACCTCATCAATTTCGAAGGCAAGATGTACCGCCACGACATCGGCAAGAAGGCCCTGCAGGGCCGAAGTGCCTGGGAATAGAAAGAAGGAACGCTCCCCATGCTCTCAGAACGAATGCTTTCCAAGGTGGTGGAGGCCTGCACGGCCAACTACCTGCAGCTTAAGCCCTGCGACGAGGACTTCATGCCCCGTCCGCAGCCGGCTCAGCCCTATATGCTGTACATGCATGTGCCGTTCTGCGAGCGTTTGTGCCCCTATTGCTCGTTCAACCGCTTCCCCTTCCGCGAAGATCGCGCCAAGCCTTATTTCGAGAACATGCGCGCGGAAATGCGCATGCTGAAGGACCTTGGCTACGACTTCGATTCAGTCTATATCGGCGGCGGTACGCCCACCATCATGATTGACGAGCTGTGCGAGACCATCGACATGGCGCGCGATTTGTTCTCTATCAAGGAGGTCTCCAGCGAGACGAACCCGAATCATCTCGTGCCTGAGTACCTTGAGAAACTGAAGGGTCGCGTGCAGCGCTTGTCCGTGGGTGTTCAGTCCTTCGACGATGACCTGCTGCGCCAGATGGATCGCTACGAGAAGTACGGCAGCGGCCGGGAGATTCTCGAGCGCATTCAGGAGGCAAGCCCGTACTTCGTGTCCATGAACGCGGACATGATCTTCAACTTCCCCGCGCAAACCGAAGACACGCTCATCCACGATATCGAGATGGTCGTGAAGTCTGGCGCCAGCCAAACGACGTTCTACCCGCTGATGGCCTCGCCTTCGGTGCAGCGCTCGCTGGCAGCCACGGTGGGCAAGGTGGACTACAACCGCGAGCGTCGGTTCTACGAGATTATCTGCGATTTGCTGCTGGGCGATTTGCCCGACGGCCGCTCGGGCCTTTTCGAGCTGGGAAGCGCGTGGACGTTCAACCGTCGCGGCACCGGCGCGGCGGGCGAGGACGCCATGATTGACGAGTACGTGGTCGATTACGAGGAATACCCGGCCATCGGTTCGGGGGGCATCACGTATCTGGGCGAGAACCTGTACGTGAACACGTTCTCGGTGAACGAGTACAACGAGGCTATCGAGGCCGGCCATATGTCCATGATGGGCAAGACCACCTTCTCGCTGCGCGACCGCATGCGTTACCGCTTTATGATGCAGCTGTTCGGCCTGCACCTGGACAAGCGCCAGTTCGAACGCGATTTCGGCATGTCGGTCGAGCGCGGTCTCCCGGTGGAGATGGCCTTCATGCGCGCCTCGGGCGCCTTTGCCACGGACAACGCCGACGAGCTGACGCTCACTCCGAAGGGCCGCTACCTTGTGGTGGTGATGATGCGTCAGTTCTTCATCGGCGTGAACAACCTGCGCGACCAGGCCCGCGCCGCGCTTGTCGGCGAAGAGCGCGAACTCATCTTCGGTGACGGCTGCAAGTAAGCCATGACGTACGTTTCCGTCATAACGCTTGTTGCCTACGCCCTTGTGCTGGTCTTGTTGGCCGTGGTATCGGTCGTTGACGTGCGCTCCCGGCGTGTACCCAATGGGCTGGCGGCGGCTATAGGCCTTTTGTGGGCGGTGTGGCGCCTGGTACTTGGTTTTGCGGGGAAGCACATGGGCCTTGGCTTTAAGGCCGAGCTTTTGGGGCCTGCGCCTGATGTGATGGTTCCTCCGGGATTCAGCATTGGGGGCATCTCGCTGGCGAGCGGCATTCTTGGTGCCGTAGTGCTGGGCGGCGGGTTGTTGGTGCTGACAACGGTTTATGAGGCGATCACGCACAAGGAGTCTTTCGGCGGAGGAGACATCAAGCTCATGACGGTGCTGGGATTGTTCCTTGGCATGGAGCGCGGTGTGATCTGCCTGCTTGCCGCGTGTGTGCTCAGCGTAGTTTACGTGCTGGTGCGCACGTTGGCCCAGCGTCTTGTGCGTCGTCGCGCCACGGCGGAGTCGGGCTCGGCCGCTTCGCGCTGCGGCCTGTCAGAGGCTCTCGGCGAAGATCCCAAGCCCTTCCTAAGCGACGCCATTCGGGGAACCGCCTCCGAACGCGATCGCGACTCGCTCCTTGCGGGCACCATGCCCTTTGCGCCGTTCATTGCCATGGGCACGCTCATCGCCTTTGTTGCGTGAGGCGGCCTGCTTTACCCGCGCAAACTAGGTGTCCTTTGGGCGGGCGGCTCTGTGAACAAGAGCTACAGGGCACCATTTTCCGCTTCGACACAAGAAAGTTCTTGCATGCGGGCGATAGTCCCGCTAGAATATATGCTCGCGTCGAAGCGGTTTCCGTTTCCGCAAACCAATGGTCGGGTAGCTCAGTTGGTAGAGCAGCGGACTGAAAATCCGCGTGCCGAGGGTTCAAGTCCCCCTCCGACCACCATAATCCCAAGCGCCTTCGGGCGCTTTTTTATTTCCCGATGTTGCGTGGTAAGCAGTTCCGGACGTTCGGCTTCTTTTTCTGACGTTTTTGCGCTTGTAGCGTCTCGCTTTTGCGAAGGGTCCGAATCAGTAGAAGCTTATTGAACATTAGTCAATAGGTCATCAATTAAATATTAGTCAGAAGGTATGGAATTCTCGAAAAACGGCTCAAATCAGCGCGGGCGGATGAGATGAAAGTGCTACGGTGGCACAAGGGGCTATACTGCCTCAGTTCTGACTAGGAGGAAACCATGTTCAAAGCTAACGTAGGTTCCAGCACTGCTGCCGACGCCCGTACCGCGGGCAAGGAAGCTGCCGTTCAGGCGGCTGCCGGCCTTGACGCCACTCAGGTGGCCATGGTCTATTGCAGCTGTGATTACGATGTCGACGAAGTGGTCGCCGGCGTAGGCGAGGCGCTGCCCGAGGTGCCTGTGCTTGGCAACACTTCTTTCACCGGCGTGATTGTCAACGGCGCCGGCTATGTGGGCGGCGACACGCCGTTCGTGGGCGTGCTCGCTCTGTCCGATCCCGACATGACCGTGGGCGTGGCCGCCGCCGACCGCGCCGATAACGACGACCCGACGGCCGCCGGTGCTGCTCTGGCTACCGCCGCTATGGAGGCCGCAGGCATGACGGTCGCTCCTGACTACTTCTATATGGCCGCCAGCCCGGCCGAGGAGGAGTTCTACCTGAAGGGCATCTCTTCGGTGGTGGGCCGCATCCCGTTCTTCGGTGGCTCTGCTGCTGACAACTCCATCGCGGGCGAGTGGAAGCTCTACACCACGGGCGAGTCCTTCGCCGACGGCTGCATCGCCGCGTTCTTCTGGAATGGCCCGGACATGACCAACGTGTTCACCGGCGCCTATCGCGAGACCGACGACTTCGGCGTCATTACCAAGATCGACGGCAATCGTACGCTGGTGGAAATCGACGGCGTGCCGGCAGCGAAGAAGTTCCAGGAGTGGACCGGCTGCTCTGATGAGGACATCACCGGCGGCAACCTGCTCGCCTACACGGTGTGCTCGCCGCTGGGCGTGAAGGACCGTCTGGGCGACCTCATCGCTATTCGCCATCCCATGAACGGCAACGAGGACTTCTCCATCAATGTGGGCAACAACCTTGCCGAGAAGACCTGCGTCATCCGCATGGAGGCCACCGTTGACGAACTCATCCAGTCCGTGCCCGATACGCTGCGCGAGCTTATCGATCGCATGCCCGGCGAGCCCGCCGCCTTCCATCTGGTGCACTGCGGCGGTCGTCGCGCTGGCATCGATGCCCGTATCGGCGAGGTGGCCGACGCAGTGGCCGAGGTTGCGGGAGAGGTGCCCTACCTCGTTGAGTTCACCTTCGGCGAGTACGGTTTCGAAGACGACAACAACAATACCTGCGGCGGCCTGATGCTGTCCTTTACAGGTTTTAGCGCCTAGGCGCTAAAACCCTGACGCTGCGGTTCCGACAGGCACCTGGCCTTGCCCCTTGTTTCGGGCTCGGCGCGGCACAAAGGCCGCTTGGCCCAAAGGCGGGCCAATTCCAGGCACCTGTCGGAACCTCGCTGACTTCCTTGGGCGTGTCCCTGGGATCTTGAATTAAAGACTAAGGAGATACAAAATATGAAGATGTTTATCAATGGCAAGGCGGTCGATTCTTCCGATGGCGCCTCTATTGACGTGATCAACCCCGCGACGGGCGAAGTGGTCGATACCGTACCCGCCGCCACCGCCGAGGATGTGGCCGAGGCCGTGAAGTTCGCCCGCGCCGCCGAGCCCGAGTGGAACAAGGTGCCGGTGTGGAAGCGCGCCGAAATCATGATGGCCTTCCTCGATCTGGTGGAACGCGACAAAGAGAAGCTCGCCCGCACGTTGTCCGACGAGACTGGCAAGCCCATCACCGAGGCCCGTGCCGAAATCGGCAACATTCCGATTGCCTTCAAGGCCTTCTCTGAGCGCGCGAAGCACCTCTACGACGAGGTGATTACCGCCGGCTGCGAGCAGGGCCAGGACACTACGGTGCTCATCACCCGCCGCGAGCCTTTGGGCGTGGTGGCCGCCGTCATCCCCTTCAACTTCCCCTGCGACCTGTTCGACCAGAAGGTGGCCCCGGCGCTTTTGGCCGGCAACTCCGTCATCGTGAAGCCCTCCACGGATAACCCCCTGACGCTGTGCATGCTGACGGCGCTTCTCGGCGAGGCCGGCGTGACGCCCGGCGCTGCCCAGATTGTTACCGGCCGCGGCTCGGTGGTGGGCCACGAACTGTGCGCGAATCCCGATCTGGACCTGGTGACCCTCACCGGCTCCACTGAGGTGGGCATCGAGACCGCCGAGGTGTGCGCGAAGACCCTCACCCACACCGCGCTGGAACTCGGCGGCAACGACGCCTTCATCGTCATGGCCGACGCCGACGTGGAATTGGCCGCCAATGAGGTCATCTGGGGCCGCATGTACAACACCGGCCAGGTGTGCTGCGCCTCCAAGCGCTTCCTCGTGCACGAGGATGTGGCCGAGGAGTTCACGAAGAAGGTCGTGGAGAAGATCAGCGCCCTGAAGCAGGGCATGCCCTCTGAGGATGAGACCCAGATTGGCTGCCTTATCTCCGAGAAGGCCGCGAAGACCGTGGAGGAGCAGATTCAGCTCACCGTTCAGCAGGGCGGCAAGATCGTTCTCGGTGGCGGCCGCGACGGTGCCTTCATCGAGCCGACG
Source organism: uncultured Adlercreutzia sp. (assembly GCA_947426355.1). Taxonomy (GTDB): domain Bacteria; phylum Actinomycetota; class Coriobacteriia; order Coriobacteriales; family Eggerthellaceae; genus Adlercreutzia. The sequence goes on from CANEDU010000025.1 coordinate 9,108, forward strand.
GTTATCGTGGACGTGCCGAAGACGGCGGACGTGGCCATCGACATGGAGATCTTCGGCCCGGTGGTGCCCATCATCACCTTCAAGACCGCCGAAGAGGCCATCGAAATCGCCAACGCTTCCATGTTCGGCCTGTCCAGCTGCATCTTCTCCGCCGATCAGAAGACCTGCGCGAAGTTCGCCTGCGAGCTCGAGGCCGGCGGCGTGGTCATCAACGGCGCCAGCTTCTACCGTTCCTTCGAGCAGCCCTTCGGCGGCTACAAGTACTCGGGCATCGGCACCGAGGGTGTCATGAGCACCTTCGACGAGATGACCCACACGAAGTCCATCGTGCTGAAGAACATCCTGTAAGCGCGGGTAGCAAGCGAGAAGCGGGAAACCGGCAACGGGATTTCGCGTAAGAGCCAACAAGATTGCAGGGCCGAAAGCCGCAGAGCTTTCGGCCCTGTTGCTGTTCTTGGGGTTGCAGGGAGGCTCTCGTGGTTGGATTCAGGAGGCGGTTGAGTGCTGCTGGACGTGCCGATAGCGCTCGCCGCAAGAGCGTAATTCTGTTATATGCGAATTCATGCAGGTAGAAGGCTCATTTAACGGGTTTTAGAAAGTGGGGGAGAGCGCGGGTAGTATCATCGTTGCGGATAGAAAGGGGCTGGCAATGACGAAGTTCCATCGCGTAACGGAAGCGGCTGGGTCTACGTTACCATCATCGATATCACCGAGAAGGTGCGCTACCAGCGTGAAATTGAGTGCGCGAACGAGCGGGTGACGCTGCTGACGGCGCTCAGCCACGATGTGATGTTCGATATCGACTGCCAGGGCCAAACCGGCGAGGTGTTCGGCGATTTCAACGCTCGGTTCGGGCGCGAGCCTCAGTCCTGCGATCTGGTGCTGCGCAAGCGCTGCCAGCGCGAATGCAACCTTGAGGTGAGGGCGCACGAGAATGATTCCCTTCTCGAGCAGGCAGGGCGCGCCGATGGCGGGCGCCCTGAAGACATGCCGGCCGACCTGCGCCCCTCCATTACCGTGGGCGCCGCCGCAACGGTGCGCAACCCCGTCACCTTCGACGAGCTGTATCAGAAGGCCGACGAGGCCCTTTACGTGGCCAAGCGCGCTGGCAAATCCCGCGCCACCTTGCGTATTCTCGATTAGCTCAGTGTATAGAAGGCGTAGTTGGCCTCACCCTGGTCGTAGTCGACGTTAATCTCGTAGAGATAGCCCGGCTCGATGGTGAAGGCCGCGGTGCCGTCGGCCTGCAAGGCGCTGGTCACCATTTCATCTTCGGCATCGGGGTTCACCGTCGGGGCCGCGTCGCCGCTTGAGGTGAGCGGGGTGCGTTCGACTACAACGTTGATCGGTTTCATAGAGAAGCCGGCCACTGCTTCTATGGCACCCGGGATACGTGCGTCAACAATATCGGAATTAATAGCGCCCGATGCGTCGAAGGCAGAGCCGTCAAGATTAAGCTCTTTGTTTGCAGCCCCGTCCATGGGCACGACCCAGTTGTAATCGAACGAGTTCAGCATGACGGTGGTTTGGGCCAAATCAGTGGTGTACTCCACAGAGCCTGTCGGCACCGCGGAGGGATCGGGCGTGGCAATAACTTCGGCTACGAGGTCGGCGTACTGGTCGGCATCGGCCGGCGTGCCTTGGGAGATTACTTCAACCTCGGTAATGCCCGGATACTGTCCCGGATAGCTTTCCAGCATGATTCCGTTGCCCGTTACCTGCACGATGTTGCCTGCGACCAAGTCGTCGGCATCAATTTCAACGCCGTTCTCGGTCACCACGGCGTCATCGATGAGCGTGGGGAAGTAGGGCGCGCCCGTCTTTTGGTCGACGAACAAGATGGTGTCTCCGTCGGCATAAGCCACCATGGCTGTGCTGACTTCTTCGCTTGCGGCAGCGTTGGGGGCGGACTGCTCGGTCGCTCGGTTGCCGACGGCGTCAGGCTTGCCCGCCGATTCCTGAGAACCGCCCGTGCAGCCGGGCAATACAAGCATAAGGCCGGCAGCAGCAAGGCCCAGCGCGATGACGGCTGCCTTCAGGGGGAGGGAGATGGTCTTGTTCATGGTAGAGCCTTTCATCGGAGAGAGGTTCGGTGCGGTTCTCGGAAGTCGCATTCTCGAAAAGTCGCTACCGGGTTTCATAATAAGGTCGCTTTTGAAGGCTTGTGCTCACCCGGGAAAACTGTTCCTCGACTGCTACGCAATGGCTACAGCGCCTTCGCCTTCTGAACGCAGGCGGCGATGGCGTTCATGGTGGAAGCGCGGAAGGCGCCTTCTTCCAGCGCGCGCACACCCTCGATGGTGGTGCCGCCCGGCGAACAGACCATGTCCTTAAGGTCGCCGGGGTGGCGTCCTGTCTCCAGTACGAGCTGGGCCGAGCCCGCTACGGCCGCGGCGGCAAACTCGTAGGCCTGAGCGCGGGGCATGCCCGCTGCTACGGCACCGTCGGCGAGCGATTCGATGAACATGAACGCAAAAGCCGGCGAGCTGCCCGCTACGGCACTGGCCGCATCCATAAGGCGCTCGGGTATAACGATAGCGCGGCCGAAGCTTTCCATAAGCTGCAGGCACAGCGCCTCGTCGGCCTCGGTGGCGCCCGGGCCCGGCACGACGGCGGTGCAGCCGGCGTTCACGAGGGCCGGGGTGTTGGGCATGCAGCGAATGAGCCGCATAGCGGCTGCGTCGCGGCCGAACAGCTCGGCGATGCGCTCCAAGGTGAGCCCCGCGGCTATGCTGATAACGAGCGTGTCTTCGCGCACCGTGTCCCGAATCTCGTCGATGACCTCGGGGAAGAACACGGGCTTCACGGCCAGCACGAGCACGTCGGCCTCTTGGGCCACCTCGCGATTGTCGGCGGTTGTCGCAATGCCGAACTCAGCGGCCTTCGCCTGGCGCGTCTTCTCGGTTTTTGCCGACCCGATGATGTCGGAGGCCGTGAGGGAGGCTAGGATGGACTGCTCGCCGCCGCCTGCCTCGCCGGCTCCCGCGCCGCAGCCGTTGGCGTCCTCGCGCAGCAGCCCGCCGATGATGGCCGTCGCCATGTTTCCCAGTCCTATGAAGCCGATTTTCATGCGAATTCTCCCTTGGTTGCTTTTCATTTGTCCAGAACGCGCTTTTTTGGCCAATTTTCTGACCAGGGAAAACTTAAAGAAATACCAGGTAGTCCAGAGTTTTCTTTTTGGCCAAAAAAGCGCGTTTCGGACGCTACGTGCTTCGCGCAAAGCCAGTATACAAGAAGAGCCCCCGGCGAACCGAGGGCTCACGTAAGCGGATTGTGACGGGCCTTGCTTCGCAGGCGCCGCGGGCGGATTGCAGCAGCGCCGGCTGAGCCTCGCAAGCGCCGCGCGCGGATTGCGGCAGCGCCGGCTTAGCCTCGCAGGCGTCGCGGGTGGCAGCCTCGCTGCGCCGCGGTCGCGGGCCGTGCGCTCCCTACACGTCCAGGTTCTTGAAGGCGTCGGGCACTTCCTTAAAGCCCTTCGACTTCACCGCGCAGATGATAAAGCCGATGACGAACCAGGACACGCCTAGCGTGTAGGTCATCATGTCGAAGCCCGTGAACACGTAGGCCAGGATGAAGATGCCAATCCAGGGGCAGATGAGGTACTTCACGATGTCGCCGAAGGTGCGGCGCTTCTTTTCCTTAATGAAGAAGAACCAGAACACGGCGAAGTTCAGCATGATGAACGAGGCCAGCGCGCCAAAGTTCACCAGCGTGGCCAGGTCAGCCATGGTGAGGATGAGCGACAAGATCATGGCCACGGCGCCGATGAAGATAGCGCCCACCCAGGGGGTCTGGAACTTGGGGTGCACCTTGCCGAACACGCTGGGGATCACCTTGTCGCGGCCCATGGAGTACAGCAGACGGGAAGCAGCCAGCTGCGCGTTCATGATGTTGGCGATGCCGATGGCCACGATGTTGATGATGAGCATGATGTTCATGAACAGGTCGCCGCCGATCATCTGGCAGCCGTAGAACCAGGCGTTCTCGGCATGCTCGGGGGTCCAGCTGGCCCAGTCGGGCTGCACGAGCGAGGCGATGTAGGTCTGGGCCACGAAGCACACGATGATGAGGCCGAGCGCGATGAGGATGCCGCGGCCGATGTTCTTCTCGGGCTGGTTGGTCTCCTCGGCCAGGGTGGAGATGCCGTCGAAACCGAGGAAGTTCAGAGCCGCGATGGAAATGCCGGCGGCCAGGAAGTGAGCGTCCACCTTGCCGGGCTGCCACAGCGGATCGGCGTTGAACTCGCCGGCACCGCCGCCGCCCATGATGAAGTTGCAGCCGAGAGCGATAAACGCGATAACGGCCAGAATCTCAACGGCGAAGATGACGAAGTCGATGCCGCGGGTCATGGAGATGCCGCGGATGTTCACGAAGGTGTTGAACACCACGAACACGATGACCCACAGGTACCACGGGCTGCTCGGCACGAGCATGGTGCCCCAGTTGGCCACCATGACGTACAGCAGGGCCGGCGTGATGCAGTAGTCCAGCAGAATCAGCCAGCCGGAGATGAAGCCCACATGCGGGTTAATGCCGCGCTGCACGTAGGAGTACACCGAGCCCGCGATGGGGAACTTGTTGCTCATGCGCACGTAGCTGAGTGCCGTGAAGAAGATGGCCACAAAGCCGACGATGTAGACGAGCGTGGACATGCCCAGGGCATCCTGCTGCACAAGGCCCCAGATGGAGTGCGGTGCGATGATGACCATAAACAGAACGCCGTAAAGCACGACGTCCCACAGTCCCATGCCGCGGCGCAGTTCTTGCTTATAGCCGAACTGCTCGAGGGACGAGTTGTCCCCCTGGAGTTTCTCTGCCATAGTTCCTTCTTTCGCTTTTGAATCGAGCGACCCATGCCTTCTCCGAAACAAGGGCCGACCGATTCCCCCTTTTGCGCTCTTTGCGCGGCGATAGCTTAGCATTTCGCTTAAGTTTTGTGTGTCAGAACAAGAATGAAGTCGCCTGTATAGGCGCTCTATTGGGGAGAAAGGTAGCCGGTAAACAAAAAGGCCGACGCCCAAACGCCGGCCTTCTCGGTGTCTTGAAGGGTGCCCCTTGCGGAATCCTAGCCCACCAGCGGAGGGAATTCCGGAAGTTTGGGGGTGCCGATGCGCAGGGACAGCTGCACTTCGCAGGGCTTGCATCCCTGGCTGATTTCCACGTCCGACTGTACAGACATGTACATGTAAGTGTCTACCGCGTCCCAGCCGGTGATGTTCATGAGCAGGCGCTGCATCTCCTTCGACGCGCACACCAAAGCCTCGTTGTATTCCTGGGCGCTGGCGTTCACGTACCACTTGCCCGCCGGCCCGAAGGTTTCCAGCACGGGCCAGTGCAGCTCGAAGTTCTTGATGAGGCCCACGCGCACGGTGATTTCGGCGGCAATCTCGATGCCGGTGCCGCACAGCTCGGCGTCGCCCATGGTGGCGTGCACATCGCCCATCTGCAGCAGGGCGCCGGGAACGCGTACGGGGAAGTAGAGACGCGTGCCCTTGGTGATGAGCTTGTTGTCCATGTTGCCGCCGTAGTTGCCTACGAAGCCGTCGGCCGGCGCGCCCTCCGCTGGGGCCGTGCCGATGACGCCGATCATGGGGTTGATGGGGAAGCGGATGTCGTTGAAGTGCGCCATGCCGTCCACGATGGGAATCTTCTTCGTGCGATAGTCGGTGCCCTCGAACAGGGGTCCGCAGTGGTCGTCGGTGGCGATAGTGCCCTCGTCGGCCACCTGGATGTCGTAGATGTCCACCACGAGCACGTCGCCCACTTCAGCGCCCTCCACGTACACGGGGCCCGCGGCGGGATTGGTGATGTTGTAGGAGAAGTCCATGTCGCGCATGGTGACGGTCTCGTCGGTCAGGCGCCCCGAGAAGCAGTCGAGGGTTTTGAACATGAGCACCTCGCCCGGCTGGGCTGTGGCTACCGGCGGGTTGTCCTTCGAGAATGCATAGACCCGCTCTTCGATGACCTGCATGGGCGCCCCCTTTGCGCATGTGGCGCGGGCGACGCGCGCCCGAGCCTGGAAGATAATGGAATCATGATACTCCGTCTCAGGTTTTCCACCCCTCTGAGCGGCCGTAGTTTTTCTCGCTCGTGCAAAAAAAAGCGGCCGCTGCGGCTGCCGCTAGCTCACGATGAGAGGGAATGATGAGCGGGAAACTCCTGTATAGCGATACCGTGGAGCAAGCGTGGGCGCCGTGTGGGGAACGGGCCGCGGGGGAGGCCTTCTCGTTATCTTCGCGAGGACAAGCGGAAATATCTGGTATAACGTATTCTTCAAAGTCTAGTATATTGCTGGAATTAGCGAACGAGGATTTTGCGCGGGAGCGCGAAGCTTGGGCGCGACGTTCCTGGAAATGAGGATAGATGAAAACGCATGTATCGGCCTCCGCTCTGCAGACGCTTCGCAGGGGAGCGGTGGCCTTGTCGGTGGCCCTGGTTCTCGGCGCTGCTGTGCCCTCTTTGGCATGGGCCTCGGCAGTGGAGAACGTACCGGCGCCCCTCGCGCCGTCGATGGCATCCGCGGGGGATGAACTCGAGGCCGCGCAGCCGGCGACGGGGGAGGGTTCTCCTTCGGCCGTCTCCAGCGAAGAGGTCGCGCCGTCTGCGGACGAGCAGGCCGCTGAGCTTACCTCGCTGACCCTGTCTATATACGAGATTGTCTTCTACGACGACCCGTCCTTTTCCGAGCCGGATGGCTTGCGACTGATGGAAACGAAGGTGATTGACGGGCTGAAGGTGGGCGAGACCATCGACCTGTGGAACTATGTGGAAGTGCGCAACGACTTCTTTTTCTTCGATGGTTGGCCGCGCTACGTCGTCTTGAGCGAGAACCCCGAGGAGAATAACGCGCAGCTGCACTATAGGCGCATCAAGAGCCCGAGCGTGGTGAACTACTATCTCGTAGGCGAGGCGATCACGGCTCCGCTGATGAAGGCCGCCCCGATTATCAGCGATGTGGCCGGCGTGCCGGTTTCCTTCTGGAAGATGGGCTCGTACCAGGTGGAAAGCTTGCCGCTGGGGGCTCAAATCGAGAGCGAGCAGTGCGCGGTGGACCTGGACGGACTGGTGTATCTCGATGCGGACAAGGACTCGATCAAGGTGGAGCCTTTGGTGGACGCCAACGAAATCAATCTGTTCTATACGGTGAGCATGGCCACAACCCTTCCCAACGACACGCTGGTAGAAAGCCCCGGTGCTCCTGAGGTCCCTGGCGAGGGCGCGGGAGGCGACTCGGACACCGATGGTATCCCGGGCGGCGGTGTCACCGACGGGGGATCTTCCGAAGGCAAGGGTGATGACGATGCGGCCCAGCCGAGCACGGGCGCAGACGACGACCCTCCGACGGCCGTCATCGAGGATGAGGCGTCTCCGCTCGCCGCGCCTCGCGAGAAGGTGGCCACCCTTCCGCAAACGAGCGACGGCATCGGAGTTCTTGCGGGGTTGCTCGCGACGGCCGTCGCTGCAGCCGCCCTTGCTCTCGCTGCGCGCGGCGCGTCATCCTCTCTCCTGAAGTGGCGCTAGCGGCCCGTTCAGGTTGAGCGGCGAGGATTTTTCCGGCAAAAACATCCTTGATGGGTGTGGTCGTTGCCCGGTGTTTTCGTCATGATAAAGAAGCACTGCGGAACCCGGCGCCAAAGCCTCTGGCGCCGGGTCGCTTTTTGTTTAGGGCCTTTCGGCAAAAAGGACGGGGAAGGGCTCCTGCGCCAACGTCTCGGGCAGCTAGGCGTGGAGCCGGGCTTTGGCGGTCAGCTGCTCGGGGATGATCTTCCACACGAGGGTGCGCTTGAGCTCCTCGGCGATGGCGGTGCTGAAGTAGTCCGGATTGCTGGGCGCATAGTGCTCGACGATGGCGCGCAGGCCGGCCAGCTGCTCGGCCTCGTCGGTCACTTCAGACACGGTGCCGCGCACCACGGCGCTTGCGTATTCGGTGGCATATTCCTCGGGCAGGGGCACCACATCGCGCACGGCGGTAAGGCACACGGCCGGGTTTGCGCGCAGCAGCTTCGATTTCTCGCCATGCTTGGCGGAGTGGAAGTAGATGGCGCCGTCATGCACGGCCGGCGACACGGGAATGGCGTAAGGGTCGCCGTCTTCGCCGATCATGGAGAGCACGGCGAAGGGGCACGTGCCCAGGACGTCCCAGCCGAACTCCTCGCTTTGCTCGCGATCCTTTCTGCGCATACCAGCCCCTTTCCTGCAATGGTTTTGCCCGCATTATAGCGCCGGGTACTCTTGTTCGGATATTATGGGAAAAGAATCCCCAAGGAAAGGCTCCCATGGCCGCAGGAACTTACAACGAGACATACGCGCGCCGCTATGGGCGCTGGGCGGCGGCGCTGCGTAAGCGCTCTTGGGCGGTGCCTGTGCTGTGCGCGGTGAATCGGGGCATCGTCTGGGTATTTTACGGGGCCTATGGCGCGCTGCTTTTGTGGGCGTGCGCGACGAACCCTTGGAAGTTGGTGGCGCTTGCGGGCGTGCCGGCGCTGGGCTTTGCGCTGGTGAGCCTGTTTCGCGGGCGCTTCAACGCACCGCGGCCCTATGAGTGCTGCAACGTGGTTCCGCTCATCGCGCGCGAGGGGGCAGGCGCGTCGTTTCCCAGTCGCCACGCTTTTTCGGCTGCCATCATTGCGACAAGTTGGTTTGCGGCCAGCGCTCCTGTGG
>CANEDU010000026.1 GCA_947426355.1 uncultured Adlercreutzia sp.
GCCGCTTGGCCGATTTGAAGCCCGACGCGGTGGTGGTCGTTGCCACGGTGCGCGCGCTGAAGAACCACGGCGGCGTGGCCAAGGCCGACTTGAACGAGGAGAACCTGGAAGCGCTGGAGGCGGGTCTGCCGAACCTGCTGCAGCACGTGGAGAACATCACCAACGTGTATAACCTGCCCTGCGTGGTAGCCATCAACGCCTTCCCGACCGACACGAAGGCCGAGCTCGACCTGGTGGAGGCCAAGTGCCGCGAGCTGGGTGTGAACGTGGCCCTGTCCGAGGTATGGGCAAAGGGCGGCGAGGGCGGCCTGGCGCTCGCCGACGAGGTGGTGGCCCTGTGCGAGAACGGCGATGAGGCCGGACGCTCCGCCGATACCTTCGCGTTCGCCTACGAGGACGAGCTGTCCATTGCTGAGAAAATTGAGGCCATCGCCAAGCGCGTCTACCGTGCCGACGGCGTGGTGTTCGAGCCCGCCGCGCAGAAGGAGATCGCGCAGCTGGAGGCTCTGGGCTTCGGCGATATGCCCGTGTGCATGGCCAAGACCCAGTACTCGTTCTCGGACGATGCCGCCAAGCTGGGCGCCCCGCGTGACTTCACCATCACGGTGCGCCAGGTGAAGGTTTCGGCGGGTGCAGGTTTCATCGTGGCGCTCACCGGCTCCATCATGACCATGCCGGGCCTCGGCAAGGCCCCGGCCGCTCACAAGATCGACGTGTTGGAAGACGGCACCATCACCGGTTTGTTCTAAGCAACCGCACTTGATTGTTCGAGCTCGGCTTCGGTGGTTCTCAACTGAAGCCGAGCTTTGTTTTTAGGAAGGAAGGGCGAGCATGGTCGATACGCAGTTTATCGAGGCCTTGGCTTCCAAGGCGCCGACGCCGGGCGGGGGCGGAGCCTCGGCCTATGCGGGGGCGCTCGCCTCGGCATTGGCTTCCATGGTGGGCAACCTCACCGTCGGGAAGAAGAAGTACGCCGAGGTGGAAGAGCGCATGCAGGCGGAGCTGATCGAGCTTGAGAGCACGCGTCGGCACCTGCTGGAACTCATCGACGAGGACGCCCGCGCCTTCGAGCCTTTGGCCGCGGCCTACGGCATGCCGAAGGGCACCGACCAAGAGAGGGCTGCCCAGAACGAGGCTCTTCAGGCCGCGCTTGTGGGCGCCTGCGAAGTGCCGCTTAAGATTATGGCCGCCTGCCTTGAGGTCATCGAGTCCTGTCTGTTCGTGGCCCGCCATGGCTCGGTGCTGGCGCTTTCCGACGCCGGTGCGGCGGCGGTGATCGCCAAAGGAGCGCTGCAGGCAGCGGGCCTGAATGTTGTCATAAACCTTGGCTCTATGGCCGACGAGGAGCGCGCATCTCTCTACCGCGGCCAGATGGAGGACCTTCTCGCCGCGGGTAATTCCATGGCCGATGAGGTGTACACCGATGTTTTGAAGAGGTTGAGCTAACATGGTCCGATCGCTGACGGGAAAGGAAGTCGTCGCCGCCCTGCGCAAGGATTTGCTCGCGCGCATCGAGCGCCTGTCCGACGCCGGCATCGTGCCGACCCTTGCCATCGTGCGGGTGGGGGAGCGCCCCGACGATATGTCCTACGAGCGCACCGCGGTGAAGCGGGCCGAGGGCCTGGGCATCGCCGTGCGCTCATTCGTGCTTCCCGCCGATGCCGCCCAGGCCGACCTGGAGGCGGTCGTCGACGAGGTGAACGCAGACGATGCGCTTCACGGCTGCTTGCTGTTCCGCCCGCTGCCGTCTTCCATGGACGAGCGCGCTGTGTGCGACCGACTTGCTCCCGAGAAAGATATCGACGGCATCTCCTCGGCCTCGCTGGCCGGCGTCTTCGCCGATACCGGCGAGGGCTTTCCGCCGGCCACGGCCCAAGCGTGCCTGGAAATGCTCGACTTCTACGGCATTCCCCTTGAGGGCAAGCGCGCGGTGGTGCTCGGCCGCTCGCTTGTCATCGGGCGTCCTGTGGCGTGCATGCTGCTCGCTCGCCACGCCACGGTCACGCTGGCCCATTCCCGTACCGTCGATGCTGCCGCTCACACTCGCGAGGCGGACATCGTCGTGTGCGCCACGGGCCGCGCCCGCGCCTATGGGGCGGAGTATTTCGCCCCGGGACAGACGGTGCTCGACGTGGGCATCAACTTCGAAGACGGCGCCCTGTGCGGCGATGTCGATTTCGATGCCGTTGCGCCTCTGCTTGGCGAAGGGGGTTCTATCACCCCGGTGCCGGGCGGCCTCGGCTCGGTCACCACGTCGGTAACCATGGCCCACGTAGTGGCCGCGGCCGAGCGCACGCTGGCCGGGTGATCGCCGGAGCTTTCGGCAAGGCGGGCGCCCGCGCCGAGGCGGGCGCCGACCGAGCAAAAGAAGCCGTGGGCGGAGTGGTCGTTTCTTCGGTGCCGCCCTGTGGAAAGATAGCCTCAGAAATCTGAATGGAAGGAGCGTCTATGGCCGTTCTCACTCCCACCGAGATTACCGATAACTACGCGAAGGCCTCCGTCGCGAAGGCGACCATGCCGATCTGGCGCATGTTCCTGCTGTCTATTGCCGCCGGCATGTTCATCGGCTTGGGGGCGGTGGCTTCGTCTACGGCCGCCCATGCCCTTGGCGATGCCGGCATGGTGCGCCTGGTGTCGGGCGTCATCTTCCCTATCGGCCTGATGATGGTCGTTTTGCTGGGCACCGAGCTGTTCACGGGCAACGCCCTTATGATAACGGCGGCCATCTCCGGCAAGATCACGTGGAAGCTGCTGCTGCGAAACTGGGGCATCGTGTTTTTGGGCAACCTGGTGGGCGCGGTGGTCCTGGCGGCGCTCATGGCGTTTTTCGGCCAGCTGAACATCGGTGGCGGAGATTTGGCGGTGTACACGGCGAAGGTGGCGGCGAGCAAGTGCGGGCTGCCCTGGATGAACGCCTTCGTGATGGCCATCTTCTGCAACCTGCTCGTCTGCATAGCCGTCTACATGGCGAATACGGCCCAGGATACGGCGGGCAAGGTGTGGGCCATCTTCTTCCCCATCATGGGCTTCGTGCTGTGCGGCTTTGAGCATTGCGTCGCCAACATGTACTACATTCCGGCGGGTATTTTTGCGTACCTGAATCCCGCCTATACGGCCATGATCGACGCAGCGGGCATCAATACTGCGCTGCTCACCTTCGGCGACTTCATCTTCGCGAACCTTATTCCCGTGACGTTGGGCAACATCGTCGGCGGCGTGGTCGTGGGACTGGTGATGTACGCGTGCCACGGAACGAAAGCGAAGAACTAGCTTATTCGTTTACTCATCTTACACGTCTGGGCCCTCCCACGGCGGGGTAATTCGCGCGCAAGCAAAGGCTCGCTCGTCGAAACAGTCCACTGGCCTGTTCCGTTCGCTGCGCAACCTGCGCGCGGGTCACCCTGCCGTGGGAGGGCTCTACTTTGCCAACATTGAAGAATCCGTAAGAAGTATGGGTAATTCGGTCGGGTTTTGCGGCTTCGCTGTGAGGGGTCTTGCGTGCGGCGCGCCCGTGCCTATGATGGGAGTATGGCAAACGGACTGACATACGCGCGCACTACCACGACCCCCGAGGCTACCAAGCAGCTGGCCGCGACGCTCGCGCCCTATCTGCATGCGGGCGACACCGTCGTGCTCAACGGCGATTTGGGCGCCGGCAAGACTCAGTTCGTGCAGGGGCTGGCCGCGGCTTTGGGCGTGCGGGGCGCGGTGACGAGCCCCACCTTCAACATTCTGCTTGAATACCACGATGGGCGCCTGCCGCTCTACCATTACGATTTGTACCGCCTCGACGAGCGCTGGCAGCTGGAGGACATCGACTACTACAGCGCCATTGACGGCTATGGCGACGGGGTGGCCTTCGTGGAATGGGCCGAGAAGTTCCCCGAGGACATGCCCTACGACTATCTTGAGATTACCATTACCGCCGATGCGGAGGGAACGCGCCGCATCGTCGCCCACTCCTATGGCAAGCGCAGTCGCCAGCTGCTCTGCGTCTGGGCCAACGATTCCAAATCCCGCTTGGGAAAGTGCAAGCTGTAGCGAGCGCCTTCCGCAGCCTCCTGTGTTGGTCCCGCGCTCGAAATCCAAGGCGCTTGTGGCCTCGTCCAGGGTGATGGTGGGCAATCAGCCAAGAAGTTTGATCCGACTGCCCCGAGGCGGCGCTCCGAAGATTCGAATGTCTTTGGGCGTCGTCCGAGGGTCCGGCTGTCTTTTGGGCGCCGTCTTAAGTCGCGGTTGCAGAAACCGGCGGAGGTTTTGGCAAAAAAGTTCGTTTCGAGGCGCATGACCCGGAAGTTTTCCTCTAAATAAGGGCGAAATAGCCCGCAAAGCCGAGCTTTTCGTGACCATCGGGCGCGAAATCGCAGGGCTATGCGCCTCAAAACGAACTTTTTCGCCAGAGATGGACGATTTTCTTGCGCTATGATAGTCAGTCGCTGATTCGATCGAAAAGGGTAATGACGTGGCGAAGCGATATGTTCTTGCATTTGATACGGCCAACGAGGTCATCGCAGTCGGTCTGGGCGAGCTTGACGGCCCGTTGCAGACAGTCGTGCCGGTGGCAACGGTGGAGGTGGAGGCGCGGCGGGCGTCGAACACGCAGCTGCTGCCCCGCATTGACGAGCTGTGCGAGACGGCCAAGGTGTCGCGCGGGGATATCACCTGCGTATGTGTCGGGCGCGGTCCCGGCTCCTTTACCGGCGTACGCATCGCCATGGCTTGCGCGAAGGGCGTTGCCAGTGCGTTAGAGGTGGGCCTGGTGGGCGTATCGTCGCTGGACGCGGTGGCCTGGGGTACGTGGAATGCGGGGCAGCGCGGGCGCCTGCTTGTGCTCGCCGATGCCATGCGCCGCGAGGTGTACCCCGTCGAGTACCGTCTTGGCGAAGACGGCGCCGTCCGCCTAACCTCCGACCGTGTCATCAAAGCTGAGGCCTTTGCCGAAGAGCGGGGCTGTGCGATGGGCGACTCTAGCTCCCTGTGTGATGACGTCGCCACGGCTGGCGCCCCCCTCCATAGGGGCGGACTTCGGTCCGCCCTCCCAACTGCCGACGATTCCCGACCGCCGTGCCCCGACCTTCTCATCGCCGGCGACGCTCTGCGCAAATATGCCGAGCTTTTCGAAAGCGCCGGCGCGATCCTTCCCGAGGCGCTCTGGACGCCGACGGGCGCGGGTCTGCTGCTTGCCTTCCAGGCGGCTTGGCGGGCGGGGGAGTGCGACCCCTTCGACGCCGCTCGCCACGATCCGGCCTTCGTGCTGCCGGTTTATACCCGCCTGTCGGATGCGGAGGAGAACGAGCGGGTGCGTCTTGCCCAGGCCGATGCGGCTCTTGCGGGCAAGCGCGGCTCGAGGCACGTGACCATGAACGATACGGCCATCGCCAACGCCCGGGCCAACGGCGAGGGCATCGCCTACAAGCCGCTGGACGCGCGCCACGTGGCTGAGGTGGCGGCCCTGGAGTCTCAGATTATGGGCTCGGATGCGTGGAGCGAAGCGCTTGTGGCCGATGAGCTGGGCCGCGCCGATCGCGTCTGGTGGGCCGCCTATGCCGCCGACCCCAAGATGCCTCTTTCGGCCGAAGCGCCACTGGTGGGCTATGCCGGCGGCTGGGTGGTGGATGGCGATGTGCAGATTCTGAAGGTGGGCGTCGACCCGGCGTGGCGACGTCACGGCATCGCGCGCGTGCTGCTCGCCCGCGTGGCCGACGATGCGCGCAACCTGGGTGCTCGCACAAGCTCGCTGGAGGTACGCGCGTCCAACGTTGGCGCCCAGGCGCTGTACGAGGCGCTGGGCTACCAGAGTCTGGGCACGCGCCCGCGCTACTACTCCGATGGCGAAGACGCGGTCATCATGGAAGGCCCGCTGCCTACAATCACGCTGGCCTCGGTTCCCAATGGCGCGGTCAATTCCGAAGCGAACTGTGAGAGCTCTGTTGCTCATCCGCTCATCCTGGCTATCGAGTCCTCCTGCGACGAGACGGCGGCGGCCGTTATCGATGGCGAGGGCGCGCTGCTTTCCGATGTCGTCGCCTCTCAGGTTGATTTCCATGCCCGTTTCGGCGGCGTTGTGCCCGAAATTGCCAGCCGCAAGCACATCGAGTCCATCTGCGGCGTGTGCGACGACTGTCTCGATCGCGCTGCGGCCTCCCTTGGCCGCGACGGCCTGCGCTGGCGCGATTTGGATGCCGTTGCCGTCACCTATGCGCCGGGCCTCGTGGGCGCGCTCGTGGTGGGCGTCGCCTTCGCCAAGGGCGCGGCCTGGGGCGCCGACAAGCCGCTTATCATCGTGAACCATCTGGAAGGCCATCTCTACGCCAACAAGATTGGTCTGCCCGATTTCGAGCCGCCCGCTGTGGTGTCGCTGGTGTCCGGTGGCAACACCATGCTCGTCTCTATGGCAGACTGGGGCAGCTACCGTGTGCTCGGCACCACCATCGACGACGCTGTCGGTGAGGCCTTCGATAAGGTGGCCAAGGCCCTGGGCCTCGGGTATCCCGGCGGTCCGGTCATTTCGAAGTTCGCTGCGGAAGGCGACCCCGAGGCTATCCCGTTCCCCCGCGCCATGATGCATTCGGGCGACCTGCGCTTCTCGCTCTCGGGCCTGAAAACCGCTGTGGTTACCTACATCAACGGCGAGCGCGAGGCCGGCCGCGAACTGAACGTGCCCGATATCTGCGCCAGCTTCGAGGCCGCCGTGGTGGACGTCCAAGTTGCCAAGGCCCGCACGGCCCTGCAAGAGACCGGCGCCCCCACCTTCTGCCTCGGTGGCGGCGTGGCGGCCAACCCCATGCTGCGCCAAGCCTACGAGGCCATGTGCGCCAAGGAAGGCGTCCGCCTCGTTATGCCCCCGCTCGCTTCCTGCGGCGACAACGCCGGTATGATCGCTGAAGTGGCGCTCGATCGCTACCGCGCCGGCAAGTTCTCGCCGCTGGATGTAGACGCCCTCGCCCACGGCGACTTGGAGCAGCCCTACTAAGCAGTCTGTCCCACGTTGTCATATACAACGCGAACCTTTTGTGTCATACTTCAGGAAACGAGTCGAAGGGGGCGCGCGGTGTTCGGGGAGCTGGTGATAGCCTATCTGTTTCTCGCCGGCGTCGGTGCCGGCGGAACGGTGGCGGCGTCGCTGGCCGATCTGTTCGTCGTGCGCGAGCCCTTCGGCGCGGGCGCCGAGCCCGACGTTGCGCAAAAGGCTCCGGCCGAGCGTCTTGTCGCTCTTGTCTTCGTCGTCTCCTGCGGTGCGATGGTGCTGGGCGCGGTCTGCCTCGCCCTCGACCTCGGTCGGCTCGACCGCCTGCTCGCCCTGTTCCTGGCGCCCCCGACGACGCTCATGAACCTGGGCGCTTGGGCTGTGACGCTACTAACGGTGGCAACAGCGGCTCTTGCTCTCATGCGCGTGCTGTATGTGCCGGGCTTCGGGCGCGGCGCGGTGGTGGCGCTGGAAGCTGCGGCTATCGTGCTCGCAGTGGCGGTCGCCGTGTACGCGGGGCTGCTCTTGCGCACGCTGACGGGTGTGAGACTCTGGTCGTCGGCTTGGGTGCCCGTGCTGTTCGTGCTGTCGGCTGCATCCTGCGGCTGCGCCCTCGTGCTAGCTGCGGCCCTGTTCTTCCGCGGCGACAGAACGGTGGCGCTGCTGACAAGCCGGGCGGCCCGCGTTGATGCGGCCATCGTCGCTCTTGAGGCTGTGGCGGGAGCCCTCTTCCTTGCTTTTGTGCTGGGAAGCGACCACCCGGGCGTGCAGGCGTCGGGCGCAAGCCTTATGGAAGGCGCCGCCGCCCTGCCGTGGTGGGTCGGTTTCGTGGCCTGCGGGATCGTGGTGCCGCTCGTTGTCGAGGCCGTCTGCCTCGTGCGCGATCGCTGGCAGACGGGAACGCGGTCGTTTCCGGCTGTCGCCCTGGCCTTGTCGGGCGTCCTGGTGCTCGTGGGCGCCCTGGGCTTGCGCGCTGCCGTCGTCGATGCCGGCGCCCAGCGCGATTTGGAACTGCAAGAGCCCCGAGTGGCTTTGGAAAGAGAGGATGTGACCGCGTGGTCAAACTAGGCAAGACCATTCCTGCCGGGGATTTGTTCGAGCTGGACGAGTCCAGCTCCATCCCCATCTGGCTGCAGCTGAAGAACCGTTTCATCTACCTCATCACCTCGGGCTTCTACATGCCCGGCGACCAGCTGCCCACGGTGCGCGGCTTGGCCGCACAGGTGGAGGTCAACTACAACACCGTGAGCAAGGTCTACCAGAGCCTGGAGGAAGACGGCTATATCATCTCGAAGCGCCGCCAGGGTGCCTTTGTGGCTGATGTATCTGACAAGCCCGGCGTGTCGGCCTCGGTGGTGGCCGAGGCGGTCACGGCCGAGTATCTTCAGCGCTGCCAGGAGCTGGGCCTTTCTTTGGAGGACATAGACGCGCAGTTCACCGCCGCCCTCGTGGCGGCCAAGGCCAAACGCGAACGCGAGCAAGGAGCACCTCATGAAACGGAAGCAGCAGCCGTCCGCGGCCGTATCGTCCACTTCCCGGGATCCGAGGACGATTCAGCCGAACGTTCAGTTGGAAACGGGGCGTAGGCGCACCTCCCGCAACGGGGCCGTCGTCTTCACGCTCGCGGTGTTCGCCTTTGTGGCAGCGCTCGTGTTGGCGGGGTTTCAGATTATCATGGGCGCGATAGGCCTGGCAGCGCTTCTGACGGCGGTGATTGTCGGTGCTCTGGCGGCCAGTTCCGTGCATCTGGTCATGGAATGGGAGAAGGCCGTGGTCATGCGCCTCGGCAAGTTCAACCGTGTGGCTGGCCCGGGCATCGTGTTCACCTGGCCCATCGTCGAGTTCTATACTCTGCGCATCGACCAGCGCGTCATCGCCACGTACTTCGGCGCCGAAGAGACGCTCACGGCCGATCTGGTGCCCGTGAATGTGGACGCGGTCATCTTCTGGATGGTCTTCTCCGCGAAAAAGGCCGCCATGGAGGTGGAGGACTATGCGAGCGCCGTGTCGTGGATGGCCCAGGCGACTCTGCGCAAGGCCATCGGCCGCGCGAGCTTATCGGAGGTGGCCGCGCGCCGCGACCAACTGGATGCGGAGCTGAAAGACGTGCTCACTGAGAAGCTCTCGGAGTGGGGCATCGATGTCATGGACGTGGAAGTGCGCGACATCGTGGTGCCGCGCGAACTGCAGCAGTCCATGGCCGCAGAGGCCGTGGCTACTCGCGAGAAAAATGCCCGCATGATTCTGGCCGAGGCCGAAGCGGACATCTCCGACATGTTAAAGGATGCCAGCGCTAACTATGCCGACGACCCCGAGGCCATGCGCCTGCGCACCATGCATTTGGCCTACGAGTCCGTGAAACAATCCGGCGGCACGCTCGTCATCCCCAGCGCCTTCAGCGAAGGCTTCACCGACTCCGATGCAGCCGAAGCGATTGCGAAGGCCACGAAAGGAGCCTAGCATTTTAGGCGGAAGGCGTGCTACAATGGGCCGTGCCTAGAGAACTGGGTTTGGCCCCGAAGGGCCGGGACGCCGCAAGGACGTCCCGGTGGCGAGAGTGCCTAGTTCTCGCTTTTTTGGTTGGAAGATCCGTCGTTCTGCGGCGGATCTCCGCTTTGTAGGGCCAATAATGCAACCCCAAGCGTAGCAGCGGCCAAAAAGGTCTGAACCAGGGCCAGAAAAACGCTCATCTACATCACCTCCCTTCCGCATCTAGAATTGGTGATAGGGAAGGTGTATGCAGAGAGCCCAGCTCCCCGCTTGCTTCCTAATAATGCATAAAGGATTTTCTAATAAAAGTCTTGACATCAAAAACAGGTGATTTTCGTTCATCAGTCTTGATATATCGAAATAGCGACCACGGGGTTGAAAACAAACACGACTCTTTTTGTCATAGTTTGTCCTACATTTTCTCTTGACAACCTATGACAGAGTATGACAGACTGACTCCATCAGAATCCGGCCGATTCTCAAGACAATGTTGGAATCCCATCAATCGTGCAGCGATGCAACCGGATTCGCCCATGGGGGATGGGAAAGAGAGGGATGCATGCGTCAACTCTGCGGAGTAGCTATCCGTTTGAATTGCGTGCTCCCTTACTCGCAAGAGGAGGAGAGATGTCGAATCGGAATAGCGCGCAAGGCGGTCTGACTCGCCGAGGCTTCCTTAAAGCCACGAGTGCAGCTGCTGGTGCTGCCGTTATCGGATCCAATCTGGTTGGCTGCGCCTTCGATGCCGCGAATGCCGGAGAGCCGACAGAGGATGAAATTGCTGGCTATGGCGTCTGCCGTTCGAACTGCATGCAATCCTGTCGCTATGCTGCCCATGTGCGTGACGGTAAGATCGTTCGCTTGGAGCCTGCCGATTATGGCGAGGATCTTTATCGCGGCAGCTGTCTGCGCGGCATGTCGTACATGCATCGCATTTACGGAGAAAACCGCATCAAGTATCCTTTGCGCCGGGTCGATGGTACCGAGCGTGGCGCTGGCGAGTGGGAGCGCATCACGTGGGACGAGGCCATTGCTGAAATTGCTCAAAAGTTCTCCAGCATCGCTGAGGAGTATGGACCCCAGGCCGTAGTCTTCGACTTTGGGACGGGCAACTATGGCGAGATTCAGGGCCAGACGGGCATCTTCAATCGCCTGGGTAGTGTCATGGGGGTCTCGAAGCCTGCGGGCATGAACGACCTTTCCACTGGCTACGGCATCGATCGCGTGCTCGGTACCGGCCTTATGTATTTCGCTAACGAGGCAAAGAGCGTGCTCGACTCCTCGCATATTGTGGTTTGGGGCTCGAATCCCGTGCACAGCACACCGCAGAACTGGCGATGGATGCAGCGCGCCAAGGAGCAGGGCACGCGCATTATCACCATCGATCCGGTGAAGTCTGCCACCGCCATGAAATCTGATGAGTACTATCCCATCAAGCCCACGACCGACGGCTATCTTGCCCTGGCCATGTCGAACTACATCATTGAGAACGATCTGCAGGACGTCGAATTCATTAAAAAACGCACCACGGCGCCCTTCCTGGTGCGCCAGGACACTGGCATGCTGCTGCGTAAGAGCGATTTCGAAGAGGTGCCCGAAGACGCCGAGGATGAGTTCTACGTATGGGATCCCGAGAGGAACACGGCCGTGCTGTACGGCACCGGCGCCGATCCGGCACTCGAGGGGTCTTACGAGTATGAAGGAATTACGGTAACCACGTCGTATACCCTGTTGAAGGAGCAGCTGTCCCAGTACGTCGTAGCCGACGCCGCTGCGGAAACGGGCATGACGGAGGAAACCATCGAGCATTTAGCCCGCATGTTCGCGGAGGGCGATGCTATTTCGGTGAACATCTCCTTCGGCATGGACCATTACAACAATGGCTACCAGTCCTGCTGGGCTATTGCCATTCTTATGGCGCTGACGGGCAACGTGGGTCGCGATGGTGCCGGCTTTACGGGCATCTACCTGAACACCGCCCTCGCCTTGAATATCCCCGGACTGTGGGCCGCTCCCGGGTTCAAGGGAATGACCACGGCGTTCCCGATGACGTTGTTGCATGAGGTGGCGCGCGATCAGGAATACAACGGCGAGCCGTATCCGATTAAGGCCATGGTGGCCATTCTCTCCAACTCGGCAAGCAACTGGCCCTCGCAGACTAACTACCTCGAAGAGCTTCTGCCCAATCTCGATTTCCTCCTGGCTATGGACATGGAGATGACCGACACCGCTCGATACTCCGATATGATTCTGCCCACCGCTTCTTTCTACGAAAACGAGGACTTCCGCAAGGCGCACAACCTGCCCTATATCGTGCATCAGGATAAGGTGATAGATCCGCCCTTTGAGGCCAAAGACGATGTTGAGATTGCGGGTTTGATTGGTCGCGCTCTGGGTTACGCCGAAGCGTTTCCCGAGGAGTACACTTTCGACGACTACGCAAACATGCTGTTGTCGGGCCCTGCAGTGGAGGCGTTCGGCGTCAGCCTCGACCGCTTACGCAAAGACGGCTATATCGAGTTGCGCACGGTACCTGGCAAGCCGGGTATTGTCGGGCGGGAGAAGTTCCCCACGGAATCCGGCTTGGCCCAGCTCTACACCGAGAAGCCGGCCCCCCGCGTCATGTATGGACAAGACGTCACAGAGCGCTTCCCCAAGGAGCATCTGGTGTACTATCGGCCCTCAGCCGAGGTGAGCGAGCGCAGCGAAGCTGCCAAGACCTACCCGCTCGTATTCATCCAGGAGCACACGCGTTGGCGTACCCATTCCCAGTGGTTTAACTCCCCTATCTTGAGAGAGCTCGATCCCGAGCCGCTCTTCAAGATAAGCCCTGAAGATGCAGCGGACCGCGGAATCGCTGACCGAGACGTCGTCGAGGTGTTCAACGATCGCGGCCATATGGTGGTGAAGGCCATCATCGACCCGAGTCTGCCAAAGGGAATGACCCGCATGCCCAAGGGTTGGCAGCGTGACCAGTTCATTGAAGGCGGTTACCAGGAGCTCACCTACCCGCACAATGATGAATGGTCGGTGGCCTTCAATTTTTACGATACTCGCGTCGACGTAAAGAAGAGGTAGGGTGACATTATGCATTACGGATTCGCAATTGACCAAGAGCGGTGCATCGGATGCCACACCTGCGCCGTGGCCTGCAAGATTGAGAACAACCTTCCTAACGAGATTTGGTGGAATCGCATCCTGACTGATGGCGGCAGCAACGAAATGGACATCCCCAGGGGCTCGTTTCCTGACAACTCCATCGACTATTTGCCTGTAAATTGCCAGCACTGCGAAAATCCGGCTTGTGTGAGGGTGTGCCCGGTGGGAGCTACCTACAAGGACGAGGCAACGGGTATTGTTCGCCAAGATTACGACAAGTGCATCGGGTGCCGTATGTGCATGGCGGCGTGCCCCTACACCGGTGTGCGATCTTTTAATTGGCAAGAGCCTGAGTACATGCTCGACTATACCTTGGGCGCGAAAGATTCGCCGGAGCATCAGCGGCATACGGTTGAGAAGTGCACCATGTGCTGGCATCGAGTTGCCGGCGGCGGAGAGCCTGAGTGCGTAAAGGCGTGCCCTGGACGCGCCCGCATTTGGGGCGATTTGGATGATCCGAATTCGGAAATTTCCAAGCTCATCTCCTCACGCGAGTGCAAGCAGCTGCTTCCCGAGGAGGGGACCAAGCCCTCGGTGTACTATCTGGTGTAAGCCTCCCTTTCTTGTTGATGTCGCGCGTGCTGCGGTGCGTGGTACGCGCCTATCTCTAGGAGATTCTCATGTCTGATTTCTCTTCTGGGGCCATCGTTGACGATGACCTCGACTTCAGTGCGGCCCAAAACCGCGCAAAGGCCCGCGATGCGGCGGGCACCAAGGCAGTCGCCTGGGGCGGCAGGGGCCTCAACATTGCCATCGGCGTGTCGGCCGTGGTGATGGTTGCGGGCATTGCGCTCTGGTTCATGCAGCTTTCCGGCGGCATGGTGCAGACCGGTATGCGCAACCTTAACTCATGGGGCCTCTATATCACGTCCTTCATGTTCTTTGTGGGCCTCTCCGCCGGCGGCCTCATCATTTCGTCGGTGCCCAAGGCCTTCGGCATCGCTGGCTTCGGCGGCATCTCCAAGGTGGCCGTCATGAGCTCCATCGCCTGCACCGTGGCCGCCATCGGCATGGTGGTGGTTGATTTGGGCCAGCCGGCGCGCCTGTGGGAGCTGTTCGCCTACTCCAACCTGGGGAGCCCTCTCATGTGGGACATCCTGGTGCTGGGCACCTACCTCATCCTCTCCTGCGTGTACTTGTGGGCGCAGGTGCAGGCCGACGCTGGTAAGATGTCGACGGCGGCGTTGCGCGTAATCTCGGTGGTGGCGCTCGTGTGCGCGGTGCTCGTGCACTCGGTGACCGCCTGGATCTTCGGCCTGCAGCAGGGCCGTGAGATGTGGCATACCGCTCTTCTGGCCCCGTGGTTCGTGTCCTCGGCGCTCGTGTGCGGCACGGCGCTCGTGATGGTAGTGGCCGTGGCGCTGCGTCGCGCGGGTTATCTGTCGCTCGACCAGGCCTACCTGGTGAAGCTCGCCAAGTTGCTCGGCGCCTTCGTGATGGTGGACCTGTACTTCTTCGGCTGCGACCTGCTCACCGAGGGCTTCCCCGGTGGCTCGGGCGCTGAGGTGGTGGCCATGCTGACTTCTGGCCCGCTGGCTCCGTACTTCTGGATCGAGATCGTCGGTTGCGCGGTGTGCGCCGTCATCTGCTTCATGCCGGCGCTGCGCACCAACGCGCTCTTGGTCGTAGGCTCGCTGCTCGCCATCGCCGGCATCTTCTGCAAGCGCGTGCAGCTCTTGGTGGGCGGCTTCCAGATCGCCAATCTGGACTACGCCAGCGCGCTGACCCCCATGCAGCACACGGCCTTCGACTCCGGTCTCGCGGGCATCTACGGCCAGATGGTCTACTGGCCCACGCCGCTGGAGTTCGGCGTGACGCTCGGTGTGGTGGCGCTCGCGGTGCTGGTGTTCCTGCTGGGGCTGAAACTTCTGCCCCTGCGCCCGGCAGACGACAGCAGCTCCAAGTAGCTCTCTTCACGCAAAGGCCCGCGCTGCCCCTTTCCGGCGCGGGCTTTCCTGTAGCGTAAGGCAGAATGCCATGAAAAGGTTTTACGCGACTGCATTGCTGCTTGAGCTGATTTCCTTGTAATGGGGTGGCCCTCTTGCGGCACCAAGCTGGTCGTTCACGTTATACTAGCGCCAAACAAAATCGACGAAGGAGGAACTTCCATGACCGTATCTGCTGACATCTGGCAGGCCCGCGCGGCGATGTGCGAGCTTTTGGCGCTTTCGTTCCGCTATCCGGAGGACCGGGTGCTTGCCGACGCCATCGCGTCGGGGGAGTGGGGCGAGGCGGCCGACGAGATTGCGGGCGCTTTGGACCTGAGCTGGACGTCGGCGGCGGCCCCCGGTGCGGCCGAGGCGGCAACGCTGCCCGACCCGGCCGAGCTGCAGCATGAGCTGCGCGCCGAGGCAACGCGCCTGTTCGTCGGCGCTCCGCAGGCCGCGTGCAGCCCCTATGAGGGCGTATGGCGCGCGGCTGCCGATGGCGTGCAGCCGCTTCTGTTCGTGAACCCGCATTCCATGGCCGTGGAGCGCTTCTGCAAGAGCTGCGGTTTGGGCCGTCCCGAGGGCACCAACGAGCCGCTTGACGCCGCGTGGACCGAGCTGGAGCTTCTGGAGTACCTGGCCCTGCGCGCGGCGGCCGATGCCGCCGAGGCCGAGGGTACCGCCGATGATGCGACAGCCGCCGAGGCCATCGCGGAAGGCGAGGATGCCCTGGAGGAGTTCGAAGACGCCGGCGAGCCCGGTGACGTGGTGGCTTCGGCCGATTTGCCCGGCGGCAGCCCCGAGGCGGCCTGGGGCCAGTTCATGACCGAGCATGCGCAGGTCTGGATGGGGAGCTTCGCTGCTTCCGTGCAGGAAGAATCTCGCGTGCCGTTTTACAGGCAAGCCGCCAGCCTGCTCGAGGCCTTCATCGGCTAAATCGTGCTTGAAATAGACGCTCTTTGGGGGCCCGCGGCAGTATCGCGGGCCTCGTTGTTGTCGCGGTACGTGCGGTTGAACTGAATCCAAATCCCTTCATAAAGAACACTGCGCAGAAGGTGCAGGTCTTGCTCCAAAGGGAGGCGCTCGAAGGCGTCGGCAGCGTCGGCGGCCACGAGGCTGAGCGTCTCGCCCATAGCTTCGCGGCTGCTGCCGAGGGCGACAAAGGGGTTGTAGCTGCCCGATTTCTCGTCATCGGCGAAATCAACCGCGGCGTCCATCAGGTAGACGAAGCGCCCCAAAGCGTTGCCGAGCGTGCGCATAGAATCGGCCCAGAAACCCTGGTCGTGGGCAAACAGCTCGCCGAGCAGCAGGCCGAATTCGTTGGCGGCGGCATGGGGACTCGCCTCTTCGCGCGACTGCTCGATTTCCCGAATGCGCTCCATGGCGCCCTCGATGGCAACGCATTGCCCAGGAATGCGCGCTTCGGCCTGCGCGTAGGCGCCGGCAAGGGCGATGCGTCCAGCCCGGGCCGCAAGCAATCCGTCGTCGGCGATGTCGTCGAGGCACTTGTGGTAGGCGAGCGCCACCGAAAGGTCGGCCGCGTAATCGGTCCAGGAAGAGCGCGCATAGGGCATCATCTTTACCGGATGGGTGACGCAGTGCGCCTCGCCTGTGACCTCCGCAGGCTCATGCAGCGAGCCGCACAGCAGCACGAAGAAGGTGAGGTCGTAGGTGAGCGCCGCCCGCGCCGCCTGCCCGTAGCGCTCGCCCAGCGCCCGGCACAGCCCGCAGTACGCGGCCTGATAGCGGGTCTTCTCCTCGTCAGTTAGCGAAGAGGCGCTGGCGACCACGAACCCGAACATGACTACCGGCTACTCGGGCTTTTTCGCCACGTGCACCGCCGCGATGCCGCCGGTGTAGTTCTTCCAGGTCACATTCGTGAAACCGGCTTCGCGCATCAGCGCGGCCAGACCCTCCTGGTCGGGGAAGGCCTTGATGGAGCGCGCCAGGTACACAAAGCCCTCTTTGTCGCCGGTGATAAGGCTGCCCCAGAAGGGAATGAGGTGGCGCAGGTAGAAGTGGTACAGCGCCCGCCATGCTCCGTTGGGCGGCGTGGAGAACTCCAGGCACACAAGCGAGCCGCCCGGCTTCAGCACGCGGAACATCTCGGCCAGGGCTCGGGGCCGGTCGG
Source organism: uncultured Adlercreutzia sp. (assembly GCA_947426355.1). Taxonomy (GTDB): domain Bacteria; phylum Actinomycetota; class Coriobacteriia; order Coriobacteriales; family Eggerthellaceae; genus Adlercreutzia. The sequence continues at coordinate 16,676 of CANEDU010000026.1, forward strand.
GCATGTTGCGGATGCCGTAGGCCATGGTGACCACGTCGTAGGACGCGTCCGCATAGGGAATGTCCTGGGCGTCGACCACTTCGAAATCGATGGGCACGCCGGCTCCGTCGCCCTCGTCCACGTGCGCGCGGGCCACCTCCAGCATCTCGGGCACCAGATCGGTGCACTGAATGTGGCGCGGGTGCTTGGTGCGCGCCACGGTGAAGGTGACGTCTCCCGTGCCGCCGGCGATGTCCAGCACGTCGTGGTGCTCCTCGATGGGGGCCTGACGCATCATGCCCGCCAGCCACAGCTTGTAGGCGCCGAAGCTGGAAAGGGCATTGAAGCGCTCGTACTTCTTCGCAATGGATGAGAAGATGTCGCGCACGCGCTCACTCGAGAGCTCGGCGGGGGCCTCCAGCCCGGTGGCGGTATCGATGGTCATAGGGGAGCAGCTCCTTGGGCGACGGGAAATGAGGGGCCGGGCGGTTTCGCGCGCAGGCGCAACCCGCGTCGGCATCGTCGTTTGGCCCCAGTATAGGGCACTCGCCAGCAATTCGCGGGCGCTTATCCATGGGCGGCGCGGCGCCGTGCTATCATGGGCCTCTGATTGAACACGCCCCTCATGAATTGGGAGGTCCTATGCTTCTGTGCGCTCAGTATATTCTGCCGGTCACCTCCGAGCCCATCGTCGATGGCGCGGTGCTCGTGCGCGACGGCGTCATCC
>CANEDU010000027.1 GCA_947426355.1 uncultured Adlercreutzia sp.
GCTCGCCCACCGAGCGGATGCGGCGGTTGCCGAAGTGGTCGATGTCGTCGGTGGCGAAGCCCTCGTCGCCGTTGTGCAGGCCGATGATGTAGCGCATGGTGCGCACGATGTCCTCATCGGTCAGCGTGGAGGAATCGTTCTCCTCGGGCGTAAATCCGAGCTTCTTGTCCATCTTGTAGCGGCCGACCTTCGCCAGATCGTAGCGCTGCGGGTTGAAGAACAGGCCGTCGAGCAGCGTGCGGGCCGAGTCGATCGTCGGCGGCTCACCGGGACGGAAGCGCTTGTACAGCTCGATGAGCGACTCCTCCTTGGTGGTGGCGGGGTCGCGATCGAGCGTGCGCAGCACCATTTCGGAGGAACCGAGCAGCTCGATGATCTCCTCGCGGGTCTCGGCCAGGCCGAGGGCGCGCACGAGCAGGGTAGCCGGCTGCTTGCGCTTGCGGTCGATGCGCACGGACAGCAGGTCGCGCTTGTCGGTCTCGAACTCGAGCCAGGCGCCGCGAGAGGGGATGACCTTCGCGTTGTAGATGGTCTTGTCGGAGGTCTTGTCGCGCTCGGAGGCGAAGTACACGCCCGGGGAGCGAACGAGCTGGGACACGACGACGCGCTCGGTGCCGTTGATGATGAAGGTGCCGCGAGGGGTCATGAGCGGGAAGTCGCCCATGAACACCTCCTGCTCCTTGATCTCGCCGGTCTCGCGGTTGATGAAGCGAATCTCCACGAAGAGCGGAGCCTGGTAGGAGACGTCCTTCTCCTTGCATTCATCCACCGTGTACTTGGGCTCGCCGAACTCGTGCTTGCCGAACTCGACGCACATGTCGCCGGTGTTGTTCTCAATGGGGCACACATCGGCGAAGGCCTGGGCCAAGCCTTCGTTCTTGAACCACTCGAAGCTTTCCGTCTGGATAGCGATCAGGTTCGGGACGTCCATTACGTCCGGAATCTTCGCGAAGCTTCGGCGATCCCTGTAAAGGCTGGTGGGAGCGGATTTTTTTCCTTGAGCCACGAGGCTGTTCCTCCTTCACGTCCATCGCAAATCTGCAAAAAAGTTGCAATCCGCTAACCTACTATTAGGAGGCCCCCAAGTCAAGAAAAATTTTTACGAGCTATGGAAATTTTTTGGAAATTCCGCCCCTGAACAGGCAATTGGGCACCAAAAATCGAGGGCGAAGCTCTAAAGCCCTACGGCGCGACGGAGTTCGCTTTGCTTCTTTCGGAAGCCCTTCACGCGAAATCGGACGGGCCTTGCAAGATGCCGGGCGACTGCCAAAGCGAGTCGATTCATCTCCTCGATCGAGTTCATTTGCAGGCGCGTAACCGAGATAACGCGGTATCCCAGTGACTCCAGAACCATTCTCTTTACAGCATCGTCGTGCAATTGCTGCGGCGTCGAAAGCATAGCACGTCGAAGCCGCCGTTGGGATACACCGCTCGAAGTCCTCATCGGAGAAATCGCGAGTGAAGCTGTCTCGGTTTGTTTGGCACCCCTATGCTTCCAGGGCGCTTAACCCCCACAGCACGACTCGCGTCATGGCCTCAATCCTCCTGAGATATTCGTCCGGCCTTTATTCAGGTAGACGCTTACGCCCGCGTGCTTTTAGCGCAGACGCAACGCATCGTTCAGTGTGCTCCCGCAGAGCCGCAGCCATGACAGCGGGAAGTCCCGTTGAGCATCTCCCGCATTTCGCCCTCAAGATGCTTGAAAGTCGCTTATGCGCCTCCCGGCTTTCGCGCCGCTGTCGCAAGCGAGACGTGAGCGCAAACGCACGGATCGGCCAACGCACGCGCCTTCCAAAACTCGCGCAAGAAATTCCCCGCTGCTCTAAGTGGGAGGGTCAGGCTCTGCTAAGATGAATCTTGTGTCAGCCAACCGTTCGCCGGCGATAACAAGCCGCTCGTTGGCGATGCGTCAATAAGGCCGTCGCTTTCGGCCCAGCCAAGAAGCGCGGTTGCAATCCACGGGGCGCGGCACTTACCCGCGCACCCTCTCTAAGGAAGGCAAGGTGGTCGCCCATGGCAGCTCCGGCTCCCGAACACGTCAGAAACATCGTTCTTGTGGGACAGGATGGCGCCGGCAAGACCTCACTGGCCGAGGCCATGCTTTACGTCTCCGGCAAGACGCCGCGCATGGGTACGACCCACGATGGCAAGTCGTACCTCGACTACGACCCCGAGGAGATCAAGCGCAAGTTCACCATCTCCACCTCCATCGCCCCCATCCCCTACAAGGACTACAAGATCAACGTGCTGGACACCTCCGGCCACCCCGATTTCATCGGCGACACCCTGGCCACCATGCAGGCAGCGGAAATGGCGCTGTTCGTCATTGACGCGGCGGACGGTCCGGGCGTCATGACCACGAAGCTGTGGCGCGAGGCCGAGGACATGCGCTTGTCCCGCGCCGTGTACATCAACCACATCGACCGCGAGGGCGCGAACTTCGACGCCGCCATGGCGCTGCTGCACGCCCGCTTCGGCGGCCGTCTGGGCCCGGTGACCATCCCCCTCGGCCAGGGAGCCGATTTCGAAGGCGTCATCGACATCATCCGCATGAAGGCTCGCTACTTCGAGCCCGGCGGCACCGCCGAGCGTGTGGAAGACGTGGAAACCTTGCCCACGAAGTACCAGGAAGAGGCCCGCATCGCCCGCGACAAGCTGTGTGACTTGGTAGCCGAGGCCGACGACGAGCTCATGATGAAGTACCTCGACGGCGAAGAGCAGCTCACCCAGGAAGAGCTGGAAAACCTGCTCGATAAGGCCATCGCTCAGGAGCTCGTTATTCCCGTGTTCGTCGGCTCCACCATCATCATGCAGGGCGTTCAGGGCCTGATGGAAGACATCTGCACCTACTTCCCGCACCCGAAGAGCCACGGCCGCTTCCGCATGGCCGACGACGTGTCGGTGCGCATCGACGAGACCAAGCCGCCGTGCGCCTTCGCCTTCAAAACCATTTCCGACCCGTTTGTGGGCCGCCTCACCTTCTTGAAGGCCATCTCCGGTTATCTGGAGCCGGGCCTGGAAATGGTGTGCAGCCGCACCGGCAAGAAGGAGCGCCTCGGCAAAATCCAGGTGATGATGGGCAAAGAGCCCATGGACGTGAAGAGCGCCAAGGCCGGCGACATTGTGGTCGTGCCGAAGCTCACCGACGTGCGCGCCGGCGACACGTTGTCTTGCGAGGGCACCATCGCCATCGAGCCTCTGCCCCTACCCGAGCCGCTGTATCCCGTGGCCATTGAAGCGGTTTCGAAGAAGGAAGAGGACAAGCTCGGTACCTTCCTCGCCCGCGCTGCCGAGGCCGATCCCACCCTGCGCATCACCCGCGACGAGGACACGCACCAGACCATCATCCACGCCATGGGCGAGACCCAGGTGGAGATGCTGCTCGGCCGCTTGAAGGAGCAGTCCGGCGTTGAGGCGCGCCTAGTGCCCGTGCGCATTCCCTATCGCGAAACTATCACCAAGCAGGCCGAGGCCCAGGGCCGTCACAAGAAGCAGACCGGCGGTGCTGGACAGTTCGGCGACTGCTGGCTGCGCTTGGCCCCCATTCCCGGCGAAGGCTACGAATTCGTGGATGAGATCAAGGGCGGCGCCATTCCCAACGGCCTCATTCCCGCTGTGGACAAGGGCGTGCGCGAGGCCATGGAAGAGGGCTTCCTCGCGGGGTACCCCATGGTGGACATCAAGTGCACGGTATTCGACGGCTCGTACCATTCCGTCGACTCCAACGAGATGGCCTTCAAGACCGCCGCGCGCATCGGCTTCCGCGCTGCCTGCGAACAGGCCGGCCCCATCATCCTGGAGCCTTGGGCCACGCTGGAAGTGACCGTGGGCGAGGAATACGCCGGCACCATCATGGGCGATATCTCTACCCGCCGCGGCCGCATCGTGGGCACCGACGCGGGCTTTGCCGCCGGCGAGACCATCATCAAGATGCGCGCGCCCTACGCCGAGGTCATCAACTACACGAAGGACCTGCGCTCCATGACCCGCGGCTCAGGATCGTACACGCTGGAGCTCGAGGGCTACGAGCAGGCCCCGGGCGATGTGACGAAGAAACTCGTAGAAGCCTACGAAGCCTCCCGCGCTGCTGGGAACTAACAGCGCGCTATCAGAGCCACTATCCTAGCGGCCCCATCTTGACCTGCGCAGCAAAGCTTTCGACTTGATGGGAAAGCGAAGAGGGCACTATCCAGGTGGCCCCGTCTGATCGGCCGAAAGCCGAGCTGGTCAGACGGGGCCACCTTCTTTTCCTACGCTAAAGAGGCGGGGATGGACACACAAACTGCGGGCAAAGCCAGCGCTACAGCTCGTTGATGATCCGCGCGGTGCGGGCGGCGCATTCGGCCTTGGCGCGCTCCAGGTCGATGGTGAGCCACTCGCCTTCGCCAGTAGTAGCGCGACGGTAGATGACTTCGCCGTCGCACATCGTCAGCACCACATCGGCGCCGTCGCCGGCGTATACCACGTTGTAGACCGGATCGGGTGCGGGGCTCCACGAGGGACCCGTGATGTCCAGCACGCACAAGTCGGCGCGGGCACCCTCGGCCAGAAGGCCGCAGTCCTCGCGGCCCTGGGACAGCGCGCCTGTGCGCGTCGCCGAGGCCAACGCCTGCTGGGGCGTGACCGCCGTGGGATCAAGCGTGGCACCCTTGTAGATGAGCGCCTGGAGGTACATGTCGTGGAACAGGTTGTGATTGTTGTTCGAGGCCATGCCGTCGGAGCCGAGGCACACGGGAATGCCGCGACGCATCATCTCGGGAATGGGGGCAAACCCGCTGCCGAGCTTCATGTTCGAGGCTGGGTTATTGGCCACGAACACGCCGTGGGCCTGAAGAATGTCCAGGTCGGCCTCATCCACCCACACGCAATGGGCCGCGGTCACCGGCACCTCGAACAGGCCGATGCTCTCGAAGTACTGCACGGGGCTCAGACCGCCATGGCGCTCGCGGCACTCTTCCACTTCCTTTTTCGTCTCGGACAGGTGGATGTGCAGCCGCAGATCGGTGTCGCGCACAATGTCCAAAATGTCGCGGCAGACCGTTTCCGTAGACAGGTACTCAGAATGGATGTTGTAATCGATGCGAATGCGCCCATCGGCCGCGCCATGCCAGTCACGCACGAGGGCCTCCATCTGAGCGCAGATGGGGTATTCGGCATAGGGCTTGTCCTCGAAGGCGACGAGGCCCTCGCACATATTAGCCTTCATGCCCGCGTCGCGCACCACCTGGTTGCGCTCTTCGGTGGCGTAATACATGTCCGTGAAGCTGACCACGCCGAAGCGCGCCATTTCGGCGCAGGCAAGCATAGTGCCCCAGTAGCAGTCCTCTCCTGTCATCTTGGCCTCGAAGGGGAAGCACTTCTCGTTGAGCCAGCGCTGCAGCGGCAGGTTCTCGGCAAAACCGCGCAGAAGCGTCATGGGCGCGTGGGCATGGGCGTTGTAGAGCGCCGGCATGAGCAGACGCCCGGTCCCATCGTACGTATCGCCGAAAGCGGCAAGCTGATCGGGCGCAGGCGGCACCGAGCCGATATAGGCAACGCGCCCCTCTTTGGTGCCCACCCACTGGTGATGCTTGATTTCGAAGTTCTCATCAAGGATGTCGATATCAGCGAAGAGCATGGAGAATACCTTTCCAGTTGAGAATAAGTTTTCTGAAAGCATAACGCATTTATCAGCAGAAAGGGCAGCCGAAGCTGCCCTTTCAGACTAATACCGAAGCGGTGCGACGCCTGCGGCTTACACCGTGATGTTCACCCAGCCGGGTTCGTCTTCCTCGTCCTTGCGGCGGCTCAGCAGCGAGAGCACGAGCATGATGGCCGCAAAGCCGGCGATGGCCGCCAGAATAAGGCGAATCAGCGAGGTGGTGTCGCCCGTGTGCGGCAGCAGGGCCTTCCTCAGCTTCGTCAGCCAATCCTTGCTGAAGACGCGGGTCAGCCAATCGTCCTGCTGATCGTAATAGCCCGGATCGACCGCATGCCCCGCCTCACGGGTCCATTGCTGAGCCGAGAGCACCTGATAGGCCAAACCATAGGCGTTAGCCGCACCACGCGGGCTCAGCACGCCAAGCACCTCGGTAACACCGGTGTTGGCATCGGCCTCGGAACCGCGCAAGTTCAGGTGAGCCACATCGTTGTCGAGGTTATCGTTGCGGCCCACATTGACCGGCACCCATTCGCCATCGTCGGGCTTCACCATACGCACCCGGTAGACGTAGGGCTTACCATACTCGTCCACAATGGGCTGGCCGGCGAACAGGTAGTTGCCCTCCATGTCCGTTGCAGCCGATGCCACCGTCTCCCACGTTCCCTCAGAGAGAATACCATCGTTCTCGGCGCGCGGCAGATCGGCATTCGGGTCAGCCTTGTCGTAGGAGATGAGCTCCTGCCAACGCAGCTCTGCCTCGTCTGCGGGCGCGGGCTCCTCGTCCTCAGAACCATCGGTCGCAGAGTCATCGGCATCGACAGTCGGCTCGCTCGCATCAGCTTCGTCCAGGGCCAGGGCCGCTGCCACAGCGGGATTGCCCGCTTCGTTGCTACCGCCCTCGCTCGCGGAATCATCGCCATCCGCGACGTCATCGCTCGCAGGAGCATCGGCATCTTCGTCATCGCCCTCATCGGGCTCGACAACCGGCTCATCCGGAATGCGATTGGCCAAGTCATCCAGCACCCACTGAATGTCATCGTAACGACCTGTGGCCTCCAGCGGTTCGCCATCCGCAGACAAGTCGCTGCCAGCACGTCCGTCGGAGGTGCGGCTCATCCAACCAGCGGCGCGGGCGGCAGCGAAGGTCGTCGATTGACGCTCCAGCACCACCTGAGCACCGACCACAAGCTGATCACCGTCAACCTGCAGACCGTCCTTGTCATCGTCAATCCACACATGGCCGCCAACGTTCACCGTGTTAAACGGCACGAGACCGGCATCGTTATGCTCACTCGACTGCGAGCCGAGCGTCGACCACAGCACCTCATCGGGGCCGTCAATCTTCGACTCGGGAGCATCGGCCTCATCGGCCTGCAGCGCCAGCACAATGAGTCCGTCGATAGCCACATCGCCCTCGGCCTGCAAACGCGTCGTCGCTTCATCCAAGTCAGAGTCAGCCTCAATGTTCGACCCAACGTTCAGCTTGGAAACCGCATAACCCGCCGGCAGGTCAACCACGTTCACACGGTAGCCGTACACGACATCGCGGTTGCGGTTACCAGGCAGGTCGTCACGCTCCTCAGTAGAGGGCAGATCGGAGAACTCCCAGTAACCCTGGGCGTAGGTCCTGCGCTCTTCCTCCCCATCGCTGTTGCGCACAATGCGATGGAAAGCGGTCGTGGTCTCAATGCGGTTGGAGCGCACCTCGCTCACGCCCGTCTCGGTCGGCACGAAAGTCCGCGCCTCGCCAGGTTTCTTCACCAGGCCGCTGGCACTCAGCTGACGGTTGAAGGCGGTGTCGAACACCCATGTGCCCTCTTCGCCATCGGCGCCCTCGTCGTACCAGTAGCGCGTCAGCTCAACAGCAGCGCCTACAATGCCCTCTTCGCCTTCATCGAACAGGCCGTTGTTGTTAGCATCGTTCCACACCGTACCAGAAATGATCTCCTGGTTCGGCGCCTTAGCGCCAGCGTCCATCCGACGCCCAATGGGCGCGGGAACGTCGAAGGTGGCCATGACCTCAGAGGCTCCAACGGGGTTGCCGGCCCATTCGTCGCCGGTCTCAAGATGGGCCCAATTGGTGTCAAGGTCGTACTGGGAACCGAAGACCGAGCCGCGTTCGTTGGTGGACTCGCGGTTCAAGTACACCTTGCCGTCATCAATAGTCATACCGGTTTGGTAGGTCACCGTCTGACGCAAGGTAAGCACGCCGGCATCGTTGCGCGTCAAGTCGGAGTCGATGGACGACTCCACGCCAGGCACGTTGTAGCGGGACATGATATAGCCATTGTTCAGCTCTGCCATATGCACCGTATAGCGCGTCTGGTAAACCCTGTCCTCATGGCCGGGCACTCCGTAGGGTACCAACTTGCCCGAGGCATCCTTCTGCACATAAACCGGCAGGTCCCGCAACTCGTAGATACCGTCTTCGTCGGTCTTGTCGGACACAGAGCCAGCCGGCGCAGGCTTCTCGGCTACCTGCGGCACAGACTGTTTGCCGCGCGGCTGGTAGTTCACCGAGGTGCCCACCACTTCGGCCAAAGTCTCTAGCTGGTAATCGTCAGAATAGCCCGCGTCCACATCGGCGGAAATGTCGTACACACTGTGCTCGCCGAGCATCGTCGGAGATATGGCCGTCGGCGGAACCGGAGCGTCATAGAGCGCTGCGGTAGCCATGAGGCTCAAGACCGCCGCCACCTGCTCAAGATCGGGATTGGGGTCAGGGTTCGAACCGGGATCCGTGCCGGAGCCCGGCGCAGGATTGGGCTCGCCTTCGCCCTCGCCAGGCTCGACCGGCGCCGGGCCAGTAGAAAGAACCAGCGTCACCGTCGCACCACGCGGAATGCTCTCATGGGCGGCAGGAATCGTGCGAACGACATTGCCGACCGCAATCGTGTCGTGCGCCTCTTCTTCTATGGTCTTGGACACCACAAAGCCCAAATCCTCGAGAGCCGCCCGAGCATCCTCGGCAGTCTCACCCTCCACGTCGGGCACGTCAACCTCAGTATAGGAGCGCACGCGAGCCACAACGGTATAAGTCGTCGTCGGGTTCAGGCCGCTGATTTCCACCACATGATCATCATCGGCGGCGAACCAACGGTCGTCACCCAGCATCGCAACGGTCTCACCGGGGGCCAGTGCGGCGTATTCCCAACCGTTCCACTTAGAGCCCGCAGTTTCATCGGCATGGCTCACATCCGTGTTGGCGGAAAGCTTCCACCAGGAGGCTTTTTCCGTGAACAGCATTGTCTGCGCGCCGGCCACTACCGGGCCGTCAGCGAAGATGGCGCCCGTAAGGGATGCGCCACCTTGCGTGACCACCGCAAGCGGCGTTCCACCATTGCGGTACGTTCCATCGTTGAGCATGTAGCGGCAATAGACCACGTACTCAGTGTTAGGCTGAATAACGAGCGTGTAGTCCACGCCGCCAACGTTCACCGTAAGTCCGTTGAAGAAGGAACCGGTCTCCTTGTCGGCATCCCACGAGAACACGTCGGCATTGCCCACGCTTTCATTGCCCGCGGTCGTGAACCAAATGTCCTGAGTCAGGGGGTTGCCGGCCCCATCGGCAAACGGACTTGCGACGCTCACGATCTTGCCGTCGCTATCGCGCGTTGCGATGCCGATGCGGTACTCGGTGTTCTCCATGGCGGCCGCATATTTCACCAGCACGGTATCTTCCGTGGCCGACAAGTCGCCGACCTTCAGGTTCTCTGCGCCGCCGAAATCGCGATTCACCACCCACTGGCCGTTGTCCAGATATTCCTGGGTAACGTAGACGGTCTCATCTTTCAGGGGCTCTTCCAGATTCACCACCGAAGTGGGCGGGTCGGTCTGATCGCCCTCCTCATCGTCGGGCGCATCCAGCTCGGTGCGGAAATTGCGAATGCCGTCGTAGTTGGCATCGTCCCACACCACACCGGTAATCTTGGCCATGCCGAAGGGGCCGAAGCCGCCGTTCATATTCTTCGCATCACGCACCGTGGAAAGATCGAATTCCATACCGTTGGCATTCACGTAGTAAGCCGCATCGGTCGCACCAACCTCGTCGGTGTCATCCGTCGCCTTTTCAGCCAGCACGAGGCGACCGTCAAGCACGCTCTTCTCTTGAATGTCCTGCCCATCCACCGCGTTCATAGTGATGGCGTAGCGTGTATCACCATAGCCGGCGCTGTTGGCCAAGCGATCGTTCATGATGCCGGAGTCGGCCGCACGATGCACCTTGCTCGCATTGCGGCTGGCGATCTCCTCGCCGTCGTCGTTCAGCAAGCGCGTGACCGGCAGGCCCAAAACCGACTCGGCGCCGGTGCCCTCTTCGCCTTCCTTGTGCGTATCGGCGCCCTCAACTTCCAGAGTGTAGCCCAGCAGGTACCAGTCACCCCAGTTGTCCGTAACGAGTGTGTCCTCGTCGCCCTCGACGTTACCCGAGTGGACCTTGCGCGTTGCGGCAGGCAGATCGGTGAAGGCAAAGTTGCCGTCCTTGTCGGTCAGCGTGGACATGGTGCCGTCATCTTCAGACCACCACTCGTAATGCATGCCCTCGATGGGCGCACCATCGAAGCCCGTCGCGCGAATACGACCTGCCGCAGCCGGCCACTGGCTCGCGACGGGCGCGTCCTCGCCCCCGGCTGCATCGTTGTCGCTCAGTTCGCTGACCGTTCCGGCTTGGTTTTCGCCGTCAATATCTTCGCTGGGATCTTGCCCCTCCGTGACGTTCCCGTTGTTGTCTGACGGGTGAGCTCCGCATTTGCATTCTGCATCTTCCACAAGGTGCAGGCCCCAAGCATGCAGGTACACGCGCTTGCCTTCCAGACCCGGTTCGCCCGCATCGGCCACGCCGTTATAGTCGTTTCCGTCAACGACGCCGTCGCCATTGTCATCTTGGAACAGAACGCCTTCAATGGTGCCCGCCTTGCGCTTGAGCAAAGCACCGTCGTTATAAGCGCGGTCGGAACCGGCGGCCTTATCGTAGTTGTCGTTATCGGCCGGATTTGTCATCGGCTCGCCCGTCGCCCAGGCCATCGACGCCATGGTGGAGGCAAGCACCGAAGCCAAGGCCACCGCCGGACGCGAAGTGTCGACGCCCGAGGCAATGCCCTGCGTCGGGCGACCCTGCTCGAGGGCCTCGTCGCGATCGAGCAAGCCCATATCCTGGTTGTCGTTGTTCGACGGATTGCCCACAACGCGGCTGCTGAGCACCGAACTGCTCTCGTCGAAGGTGTTCAGCAAGACGTCGTACTCATCGTCGGAGCCGCCCTTCATGAGGTTGGCGTTCTTGTTGATGAGGTCGGAGTCCTGGGTGAAGTTATCCTTCTGGTTGTACTTGGCAATCATCCAGGCACGTTGCTGGAAACCGTTATCGGTATAGCGAACCTTGTAGCCGTAAACGATCGTCTCGTTGGACGCGTAGCCGTAAGCAGCGTCCGCTTCGGTTGCGGCGCGCTGGGTGGCCAGGTGCTCGAAGCGGTAGACGCCCGAACGCACCGTGCCATCGGGAGACTCTTGAATCTTCGTGTGCTGCACGTGCTGGTCGTCGCCATTGCCCCAGGCCGTAGCCGGATTTTCCTTATACGCATCCCAATCGTCGATGCCCTTTACCCATTGCGGGTCTTCGACCCACTCGCCCGTGCTCTTACCGTTCTCCTTCTTCGGAATGTAGCGCTCCAAGGACACACGACGTCCGTTGATGCCATCCTCACTGGCCTTCTCGTCGAAGATCACATCGGCGTACGCGTCGCCCGCGAGAACATCTTTCTGGGACCACACATAGGGCACCATCGTAGTGGCGTTATTCTCAGTCACTTCGCGAACAGTCGGCGTCTCGGAGCCGTCTTCGGCGACGTCATACAGGTGAATCTTATCCCCTTCAAGGTGCGAGACCTGGACAAGACGACCCTTTTGCACCGTCGGCTCTGCCTCTTCATCGGTTTCCTCAGCAGCGGCCGCAGCGACCGCCACTCCCTCGGCGCCTTCTTCGGCGTCGTCTTCGGCGGCCTTCACGATGGCCTCGTAAACCTCAACAGTGCCATCGGCAGCATAATCGACGATGACGCGGCGACCCTTGGCATCCACGAGCACGGGGTTGCCCAGCTCGTCGGCGCTCTGCACACCGTCGTTGTCGGCATCGTTCCAGAAAATGCCGACGATATCCTGAACAGGCGGCGGCAGCTCGCCCGCATCACCGCCCTCAACGGCATCGGAGCCCTCGGGGTAATCGCGAGCATCCATGAAGTCGAAGGTGAGCTCGCCGGTCAAATCGTTCTGAGCGTCAGTGGCCGCCACCTGCTTCTCGGCCATGGACCCGCGGGTAGCGCCGACAACCTGGTCGGCCAGGATAATCTGGCCCTCCAGCATTTCCTGGCGCTGGCCAAGATAGCGCGCGCTGAGCGATGCGGCAGGGGCCTCTTCCGTACCCTCGTCAACGACATCGCTGTCGGCATCGCCGCCATCGCCCTTTGGAGCCTCAGGCTCATCGACGGACAGAGCCGCTGCGGCAGAATCGGGGATCTCATCGGCGGCGACAACATAGCTCTCGCGGCCAATAAGCGGGAAGTGATCGGCGAGGCCCCGGTTATCGGGCTGGTCGGCGTCGCGGCGGTCGGTGTCGCGGTTGCCGAGGGGGTAGCGGGGCTGCATCCTAGAGCCGGCGGCATCGTCAACAAGCTTCACGAGCTTCACGCGATAGGCCGCCAAGTGCTGAACGCCGTTCTCATCGGTATAGGCCGTGGGCAGGTTGTCGAAGCGATACACGCCCTCATCATCGGTCTTGATGGTAATGACGCCGCCATCGACCGACGCCTCGGGCTCCCATGCATCCTTAACCAGCGGATGGTCGGCATCGCGCAGGGTCGTGTACTTATCAGCGCCGAACGCCTCATTGCGCTTCCATTGGCTCTTGTAGCTGCGGGAGATCTTGCCCGACTTGTTCAGCGTGGCAAAATCAAACTCAGGAGTCAGGAAGGCTGGCTGAGCGTTTTCGGCAGCTGCCTCAGTATCGAGGTACCACTGCTCCAGCGTAATCTCCTGATCGGCCAGACCCGGCTCCTCGGCCTTATCGTCAGACTGCAGGCCGTTGTAGTCGGCATCGCGCCACACGAGGCCCTCAATAGAGCGGGTGGGCACCGGCAACTGGCCGGCGTCGCCGCCGTCGTAGACCTCGTCGGCCTGCTTGCGGGCGCGCATGATGTCGTACAGCGCGTTGCCCTCGGCCTGGTCGATGGTCTCGGAAAGCGGCAGATTCACGATGGTGGTCTTGCCGTCCACAACGCTTACGTCATCGGCCTTGGGCGCGGCCAGGATGATCTGGCCGTCATGGGCGCGCACGCCAGCCGGGACGGAATCCTCGAACGCGCTCTCGCGACCGAGCAGGTTGTAGGAGGGCAGCGTGCCCTCAAGCTTATCGTCGATATCCGAGTCGATGCCCACAGCAGCGCCCTCGTGGTAGTGGGTCATGAGCCACGGCACGCGGGAGACGACCTTGCCGTCTTTCACCACTTCCTGCTGCTCCAAGCCGCCCAGCGTCAGACGATAGGACGCCAAGAACAGCTCGCCCTTCTCGTTCACGTAGGCCGTGGGCAGGTTCTTGAAGCAGTACTCGCCATCCTTGTTGGTGAGAAGCGTCACTGCGCCATCGGCCAGCGTGCCCTCGTAAGGCTCGCCCGCCGCCCACTCGTCGGTGGCGATAGCCGCCAAGGAGTTGAAGTCGTCGGCGCCGAAAGCGGTGTTCTGCTGCCATTCCGTACCCGTCCAGTACCACTGGGTGAGGGTCACGGCCTCGTTTTCGATACCCGGCTCGTCGGCGCCGTAGGAGCGCACCTGGCGGGTGAGCATCTTCGGCTGGTTGTTCTCGTCCAGCACCGGATCGCCCTTCTCGTCCAGCACCGGGATGGGCTGGCCGTTCTCGTCCAGCACGAGCTCTTCGGTCTCCACGATGGCCTGCTTGCCATCGTAGTTGGCATCGTGCCACACGCGGCCGGCCACCTCGCGGCGCGGCACCGGCAGCTCGCCCACGTCTCCGCCGTTCACTTCGGCATCACGGCGCGTCAGATAGTCGTACTTCACCGTGCCGGTGGCTCCCTCGTAGACATCGCCCAAGGAGATGTCCACCTGCGACGGCTGGTTGGGATTCACGCGACCCTCGGCCACCGGCGCGGCCAGGATGATCTGGCCGTCATGGGCCAGAGATCGCTGGTTAATCTCGGCGCCAAGACCCGTGCTGTCGGCCTCGCGACCCACAATGCGATAGCTCTCGAGATACTGGCCCTGATTGTCTTCCACATCGGAATCGACCGACACGTCGGAGCCCTGATGGAAGTTGGTCATCATCCATGGCGTCTCGCACAGCACCGTCTCCGGATAGTCAGGGTCATACACCTTGTCGGTCCGCAAGCCATTGAGGCGCAGGCGGTAGGAAGCGAGGAAGTGCTCGCCCTCATCGTTGGTATAGGCCGTGGGAAGGTTCTCGAAGGTGTAGACGCCGTCCTCATCAGTCGTCACCGTCACCCATCCGTCGGCCTCGCTCTCGCCAATGGCCCACGGACCCGTGACCGCCGTGCGTGCATCGTTTCCGAAGCGAGTGTTCTGCACCCACTCTGAACCCGTCCAGTACCACTGGCTGACGGAGACTGATTCGCCTTCCAGACCCTCTTCCACGAGCTGCGTTACTTCAGACGTGGTGCCGTCGCCGTTGTCGACGACGACCTTCTCCGTGGCTGCAGATTGAACACCGTCGTAATCCTCGTCGTGCCACACCTTGCCCGTAATGGAAGAGCGCGGCACCTCAATCAGACCCACGTCCCAGTGCTCGATGCGCTGGGCCGCACCCAGATCGAAGATATCCCGCGAGCTGTGAGCGATATTGCCGTAAGCCATAACCCGCAAGTTGTCCGCCGTCGAAGCCTCTGAAGCCTCTCCGGCCATAACGATAAAGTTCTGATAGGCCACATCATCGTCGAGAATCGGGTCCTGCTGGCGGTTCAAATAGTAGGCGTAAACAGGCTTGTCATTCTTCAGGTAGGGCGTGCCATCGGCATTCTCTACCAGCTGCACCGCCATCATAGCGTCGGAATCGGTTTCCTCCGGCGTGGCGTCAGGCGTCAGCGCACCCACGTTGTAATTGTTGCGGAAGGTGATGCCCCAGTCTTTGGTAACAAGCTTCAAGTTGTCACGATCGATACGAATGCGGTACCCGGCCAGATACTTGGCCTTGTCCTCCTCGCGGACGGTCTTTCCCGCCTCGGGGTCGGCCACATAGGTGGAGACGCCCTTGAAGATATAGCTGCCGGCATTGGAGGTGCGAGCCGTCTTGTACTCAAGGTCGTTCAGCACCCATCGGCCATCGCCCTTGACCGCACTCGGGTCGCCGCTGTTGTAGTTGTCCGGGTCATTCGGGCGCCAGTACCACTGCTCAAGGGTAACCGTCACACCGCCCACGCCGATAGCAGGCACCTCGTCCTGGATACCGTTGTAGTTGTGGGTCGTGTCGGTCGTGCCGGCCGAGTCATCCCACACGTAATTGCCCAAATAGCCCTTGGTGCCGTCAATCCAGCCCAAGGCCAGCTTGTCGTACACTTTGTAACCGAGGTACGGCTTGGAGATATCCTCGTAAATGGCCTTGTTCGAGCCGTTACCCACCGTGGGCACCGTGGCATAGAAGCTGTTTGTCTCGCCCAGACCATTCTTGAGCCACAGGTCGTTGTCCCACATGGCCGCCACCGGGTCGACGGGGTTGCCGTCGGCGTCGGCCGCCTGATCCTCGGCATTCTTGGTCGGCAGGTCAAGCGGATCGCTCGACCAGTTCATAACCGAAGGCTTCAGCACGCGGTTGCGCATATCGCGGCAAACAATCTTGTAGTAATGCTCCGGTTCCAGCTTGAAGCGGAAGAAGCCCGTGGCCTCGGAAGCCGACCCATCGCTATCGACAGAGGGCTGCCACGACCACTCCAGCGTATCGTAGTTCTCAACATTTACGAGCTTGTTGCCCGCATCGTCGAAGGCGCGCTGCCAATTCTCATTAGCGTTGGCGCGCACGTAGAGATCGTTGTCCGTATGCACAACCGCCTTGTTGCCATCGGCGTCGTAGGCCTGCTCCCAGGTGCCGGTCTCCTCGTCGTACACCCGCACTGAGACCTCCATGTTCTTCAGACGCAGCTCCTCCACCGGCAGAGCTGTAATGGCGTCGCTGTCGGAGGTGATGGGGTTGTTCGCGTCCAAATCAACGTTGACCCAGTCGAGAACGCCATCGATAAGCTCCGGATCCACAGTGCCATCCAGCTCGACCATCTTATCGAGGTTGAGGGTCTTCTTCCCGTTGACGGTAATGAAGTACTCCGCCTCGCCCTGGGTGCGATCAATTTCGGGGGCATTGTCGGGAGTGAGTGCGAACGGGGTCGCGATGGCGCCGGAAGCGCCCGTCGTCGAGGCGGTGGAAACGGCCCCGGCGCTCTCCATGGATGCCAAGGTGGCGGCCGAGCGCTCCGTCAGGCTGAAGATGCCGCCCGAATTGCCAGCATCCGACCCATCGTCGGCGTCTTCGCCGTCGTCCTCGCCGATCTCCGGATCCTCTTCTAGCTCCTCATAGCCGGCCAGCTTGTCGTCGCGGAAGGCCACGCCCTCGTAGGTCACCGGCATCGCGATGCCAACGTTGTAGCTGGTCATGCGCATGTCGTAGGACTCGTTGCCCGTCAGAGGCGCACCGGCCTCGTAAGCCTTGGCATCATACTCCATGGCCTTGACCTGAATGGGCTCGGAGGTGGCCACCATCTTGCCATCCGTGCGTTCCACCATCATGTAGGCGGAAATGTCCTGAGTACCCGCAAGCACCTCGCCCTTGTCGCTGGTCACGGGAGCCGCCTGGGCGCCAATGCGCTTGGTGGTAAGCGCGTAGTTGCTGTACTCCTCCGGGAAGGTGAAGCGCAAGCGATACGTGCCCGGCTTCAACATAGAGAACATGTAGTAGCCGGCGTTGTTGTAGTAGTCGCTTTCGGTCGTGAAGGTATACGCACCCAGATAGATGGCCTCATTGGTAGAAGCCAAGTCATAGCTGCCATATACGTTGGTGAGCGCCTCGCCGGTACGCGGGTTGGCCTTCACCCAAACCATTTTGTCAGAGGTCTTCGACTCGCGCACCTGCACCACGGCTTCACCGTTGCGGTTCACGGGCACGCCGTACTCGTTGAGCAGCTCGACAAGAACGCCATTGATGCCGGGGTCTTCCACCGCATCATCGTGATCGACGTCCTTATAGAGCGCCTTGGTATCCTGCCCCTCGCCGTAGGTGTACTTGAGCTCGCCGGTTTCGGGATCAATCGAACGCTCGGTGGACAAGAGATAGCGCCCGTTAGAGGCCTTGTGATACGTGGTCTCGTTGCCCAAGCCGTCAACGGTCTTCTCACCCA
>CANEDU010000028.1 GCA_947426355.1 uncultured Adlercreutzia sp.
TCAAGCCCGCGAACGCCTCGTGAACTAAATCGATTGAGCGGATGCCCCTACCTCTCGTAGCTCTCCTTCAGAGCCGCAAACGCGGGCATGGAGCGCTCGATAACATCGCGGGCGATGCAATAGGACAGGCGCACCCAGCCGCCGACGCCGAAGCTGTCGGAGGGCACGATGAGCAGCTCGAACTTCTTCGCGCGCTCGGAGAACGCGTTCGCATCGTCTTCCAGGGCCTTTACCCACAGGTAGAAGGCGCCGTCGGGCTCCACGTACTCGTAGCCCAGGGCAGACAGTCCCTCAGTGAGAATACGGCGGTTCTCGGCATAGGCGGCCACGTCCGACGGCTCGTTCACGCAGCGGGCCGCCACGCGCTGCAGCATAACCGGCGCGCACACGTAGCCGAGCGCTCGGCCCGCGCCGGCGATGGCCACGGAAACCGCGTCGCCGTCATCGGCCAGGTCGGACACGTACACATACCCGATGCGCTCGCCCGGAAGCGACAGCGCCTTGGAATAGGAGTAGCACACAATCGTGCGCCCGTAGATGGACGGCGCGTAAGGCACCTCGGCACCGTAAGTGATCTCGCGATAGGGCTCGTCGCTGATGAGGTACAGCGGACGGTCGAGCTCGACCTCTTTCTCGCGCAGCATAGCCGCCAGCGCCTCAAGGCTCTCGCGGGTATACACCGCGCCCACCGGGTTATTGGGCGAGTTGATGATGACCGCGCTCGTCTTCGGTCCGATGGCCGCGGCCAGAGCCTCCACATCGGGCTGGAAGCTCGGCTGGCATGCCGGCACCTCCACCACGGTGCAGCCCGCCGCCTCAATCCAGGTGCGGTACTCCGGGAAATAGGGCGACACCACAACCACCTCGTCGCCGCGATGGCTCACCGCCGCGATAGAGATGGCGATGGCGGCGGCCGCGCCAGCAGTCATGTACACATGCCCCGCCGTAGCCGGCACGCCGTAGCGCTCGCGAATGGAAGCGGCAATGGCCTCCTTCACGTCGGGAAGGCCCGCCGAGGGAGAATAGGCATGCAGCGCCACCGGATCGGTCTCCAACATCTCCAGCAGCGTTTCTTTTACCAGGGCCGGCGCCGGCACCGAAGGATTGCCGATGGAGTAGTCGTACACGTTCTCCGCGCCGATTTCCGCCTTGCGGGCCAGGCCGTAGGCGAACAGCTCGCGAATCACGCTCGGCTCGTCGCCCAGCCCGTACATCGTCTCGTTGATCATGGGGGCTTCCTTTCGCGGGGTTTTCGCTCAGGATACTACAACGCCCTCGTCGTTCAGCACGGCTTCTGCCGAATCGACCACAGCGGCCCCCAGCTGGACGATCTTCTCCCGCAGGTCCGGATGGGCGCGGAAGACGAAGGCCCGACCCTCTTGCTCCCGCACCAAAAAGCCCTTCTCCTCCAGATCGAGAAAATCGGTCCGAGCCGTGCCGTAGGCGATGCGGAAGGTGCGCTGATGCGGCGCGATGCGCAAGATAGCCCCCGGCTCGCGGCACAGCGACGCCAAGATGGACTTCTGCCGCGCGTTGATGTGCGACTCGAAAATGCGCTCGATCTGCTCGTTCAGCTGCTCCAGGTAGGTGATGGACACCGCCAAGCGCTCCAACTCGCGCAAGTACAGGCGCACGTTCAGCTCGAAATACGGGGTGAAGTCGAAGCCGAAGCCGTAATCGGTCGACCAATGCTCGAATACCGCCGCGTAGCGCGTCTCGTCCACCGGCACCCCGGCCAGAAAGGGATCGAAGCCGTCGGGAAGCCAGCAGAGCACAGGAAAGCCCCATTTCAGGGCAATGATGTTGCGCAGCAACAGACCCACAAGCACATTCAGACGCGGCAGGACGTTGAAGTAGCGGAAGAACCAGCTGATGTTGATGATGCGCAGCACCGGGCCGAAGCGCATGTCGTCGCCGCCCTCCCGCGCGCGCTGGCACACCAGATCCATCAGCACCTGCGATTCCGGCGGAGGCAGCCGTGGATCGAGCGGCGTCAGGGCGCGCTCGGGCAGCTCGGCCAGGTCGACCCCTTCGGCAAGCTCGTAGTACAGCGTCTCGATGAGGCCATGGGTCACCTCGCGACGAGCGAGGTTGTCGCAATCGCTCGACAGCCGAAAGTAGTTCGCCACGAGCTGGTCGAGGGACGTCTGGGGCGCCGCGCCGGCGAACAGCTCGTGGACGCGCTCCTCATCGACGGCGATGCCCTCGTCCGCCAACCCGCAGATCAGCGTGCGCTCGATAAAGCGCGTGACGAAGGGCGACCCCTGCATATCCCGCAGCGACCGCTCCAGCGACGACTCCGCCTTGGTGCGCACCTCAAGCATCTCGGTGTTGAACGACAGCGAGCTGGTCGTAACCATCCACATGTCGGCCGCCCGCTCAGGATCCTCGGGAATGTACACAGCCGCCTGTTTGCGGATGGCCGTGAGGATGCGCCAGATGTCATCTTTGGAATATCCCTCGGGCAAGTCGTAGCCGTCCAAATCATCGTACAGAAGAATGCCCACATCAACGGCTGTGCGCAGCTCGTAGAACGCCGGATGGCACATGAACGCCACCAACTCATCCACCGCCAAGCGCCGCTTCGCCATCATGCCCCCTCTGGTCGTTATCTTCAGACGAGGTATAAACTATCACTCATGATTACTGTTATCAACAATTTCTGACCGAATAAATAATTGAAATTGTGATACTAGATAATACAAATTGTCAAACTAATTATCAAATATTTAGATATTGATAATTAAAGCTCAGGGCCGTATAGTATAGACATCGAACGAAGCAGTCCCCGGTAAGGAGGCCCGACATGGACTGGCCCGTAATCATCCGCTAAGGAATCTGGGCGTCAACCGCCCATCATATTTGCTCTTGTGCCATTCCCACAAGGAATCTGAGGTGAGAACCCCGCTGCGAAAGCCCTTGAAACGCAGCGGGGTTTCTTGCATTCATCGGTCCAGCCATCCTTGAAGGCGCCGAAACGCCGGCATCAGACCTCAAAGTTCTCCACCAGGTCGATAAGTTCCTGCTGGGAGTGAACCCCCAGCTTCGCATAGATGTTCTTGGTATGGAAGCGCGCCGTGTTCAAGGAGATGACCAGCTTCTCACGAATCACACCCACCGTGCGTCCCTGGGCCAAAAGCGCGAACACCTCAGTCTCTCGCGGCGTGAGGCCGTACTGCTTGGCTACTTCGTCCGGCAAAGCACGCCCCTCTTCCACCGCAGGCGCGGCAGGCGCTTCCACGGGCACTGGCGGCTGAAGCGCGCCAATGGCCTCGGCGAAGCTCACGTTCTTTAACACGACGAAGCAGAAGGTCACAAACGCCATGGCGCTCGCAAAGCTCGTCCACACCAGCGCCTCGTCGGTCCAGCCGAACAGTGCCATAGCCCCGTTCCCGAGCACGGCCCCCGCGCACACCCCCAGCCAATACAGCGCCAGCACGAGCGCCGCCGTGGGCAGCGCCGTCACGCGGTTGCGCCCCGCGATGCTTCCCACCAGCAGCACCAAAAGCAGGTTGAAGCACGATGCCCCCGCCTCGATGAGCGTGCTGGACGCCGACACCACCCCGCCCGAGACCGCCCGGTCGCTCGGCTGCAGAAACATCCCGGCGATGATGAGCAGCGCGCACAGGGCGAACAGCCCATCGGCGTTGGGCATGCGGCGCCGAGCCAAGTACGCCACGAGGATCACCGCCAACGGCAGGAAGGCGACCGGCAGCGCCGGCGCCTCGTTGAAGGGCCCTGGCAGCGCTATCACAAGTCCCTGGGCAATGCTGAACACGAAGATGGTCACGAACAGCAAGTGGCCCGATGGGAGGAACGACTGGGGGTTAGCCACGGCCATCTCGGCGGGAGGCTCCGAGCGCCGCGCCTCCCGAAGAGGCGCCTCAACCAAACCCCGCACGCAGAGGAAGAGGACGACGAAGCACAGGGCGTTGGCGGCCACGGCGGCCGTCGGCGCAAGCGCGTTCGCCCACGGCTGCAGCAAGTACGCGGCCAGACACGCGCTCATGGCCACCACCGGTCGTCGAGATGCGTCCAGCTGGGCGAAGGCGACATAGGCCAGCACGAACAGCCACGCCTCGGCCAGGGAATCCAGCAACGAACCCGCCATGAGGAGCCACGGACTGTGCAAGACCAGCCCCGCGCCATCCAAAAGCAGGTAGGCCGCCACCGATGCTAGCGCAAAGCCGTTGAAGAGACGCACGTGCAGCCAGCAGGGCCGGTAACGCGCCACCCCCACGAGCGCCGCCAGCACCGCCACGCCGAACAGCGTCGCGCTCTCGCGCACCCAGGGGTCCACTGCGGCCACTGCCGGATAAATGCTCCCGTTGGTGGCGAGGAAGCTGAACAGCGCGCAGGCGAGCGCCGCCGCTACGCGCACGGAGGCGGTCGCGCCCATCGCGCCCTCGCCCCGCCCGGCCCCTTGCCGCCGCACTTCGTCCCCCATGCGCTCCGCTCCTTCCTCGCTCTCGGTATCCGAGAAATCCTACCACGGCGCGCTGCTTTGCCGCCCCACATCCTGAATGTGGGATGCCCGCTTCCTGGGGTTTTCTGGGGCTGCGGCAAAAACCGCCCGGCCGATGTGGGGCGGTTTTCGCCGCGTCGCCCTAGAGTTGCCGGCAGAGAAGAAAACCGTCCCTGCGATCGCCTTGCCCCGTGCGAGCGATCATCGAGAAGGAGGATTCGACCATGACCGATTCATCCGGGCTCTCCCGCCGCGGCTTCCTGCAAGCCGGCATGATGGCCGGCGCCGGAGCGCTCGCGGCCAGCGCGCTTGCCGGCTGCGCCCCGCGCCCCCAGGAAGCCCCGCATCCCGAAACCGCATCCCGCGAGGCGCACACCTACTGGCTCGGCGAGGAGCCTGCGGTGGCCGACGCCGACATCGTCGCCACCCGCGACACCGACTTCCTCATCATCGGGGCGGGCAACGCGGGCATGATGGCCGCCGGCACCGCCAGCGACCTCGGGCTCGACTTCATCGTGGCCGAGAAGGGCGAAAGCGTCGGAGACACCCGCGAGTACCTGGGCGCTGTCAACTCGAAGTACAGCCTGGACGTGGCCGAGCCAGTTGACGAGATGAAGCTGCTGAACGAGCTGACGCGCTACGCCTCGGGCCGCGTAGACCAGCGCGTCATCAAGATGTGGCTCAATGAGGGACGGGAGATGATTGAGTGGATCGCCCCCATCATGGAGGCCAACGGCAAGACCCTCGGAGTCACCCCCATGGAGGCCGACCACCCCGCGGGAGGCACCTACTACTTCGCCCCTACCCTCGAGCATTTCTTCAACCCCACCTACGAGTACCCCATGCGCAACGACATCCTGGAGTGGCACATCCAGGAGGCGGGGCACGAGATCGACTACAACTACGACCTCGTGAAGCTCGACCATGAGGGCAACCGCGTCACCGGGGCCGTGTTCAATACCCCGGAGGGTCTTGTGCGCGTGAACGCCGCCAAGGGCACCCTGCTCGCCACGGGCGGTTACGCCGCCAACCCCGAGATGATTCGCGCGAACCTGCCGCTCGTGCCGGCCTGCTGCACGGCGGCCAGCTACTCGCTGCGCTGCGACGGCTACGGTCTGCGCGCGGGTCTTTGGGCCGGCGGCGTGAAGGACGTGAACGGCGCGCCGATGATCTTCGATCGCGGCGCGGTGCCCGCGGGCGTCGACTGCGGCTATGTGGTGGACGCCGACGGCACCGAGCACTTCCCCGGCACGCACTACCAGCTGAACATCGGCAGCCAGCCCTTCCTGAAGGTAAACCGCAAGGGCGAGCGCTTCGTCAACGAGTCGCTGCCCTACGACACGCTGTGCAATGCGGCCAGCTACCAGCCCGGCGGCGTGTGGTGCCAGATCTTCGACGGCAACGCCGTGGACGACATCCTGCGCTTCGGCACCACGGGCTGCGCGGCCTACACCACCGCGTTCATGCAGATGGGCATGCCGCTGGACGACTTCATCGCCATGGACGGCGGCACGGGCCTCATGCAGAAGGCCGAATCCCTCGACGAATTGGCCGACATGCTCGGCTTTACGGGAGAGAACAAGCAGCAGCTCATGGACACCATCGCACACTACAACGAGCTCGTGGAATCGGGCGCCGACACCGACTTCGGCAAGGAGCCCCACCGCCTCTCGAAAATCGTCGACCCGCCTTTCTACGGCTGCTGGTTCGGCGGCTCGCTGCTCACGACGACCGACGGTTTGCGCATCAACGAGAACATGCAGGTGCTCACCGCCGACAACCAGGTCATCGAGGGCCTGTACGCCGCGGGAGACGTCTCCGGCTGCTTCTTCTCCGACAACTATCCCGAGTACATCGTGGCCTGCGCCTGCGGCCGCACCTGCACCGAGGGGCGCCACGTGGCGCGCCTGCTGGCCGGAGATTTGGACTAACCCCGCTACCGTAGAGAAAGGAGCGCCCTATGAGCGCCGAGAACAATCCCGCTCCGGCCACCGAGCACGACCCGGTCATCGAGAGCACCCCGAGCACGTCCCATCCCTCCCCTAAGCGCAAGGGGGCCCGCGTCGCCATCGTCGCAGGCGTGGTAGTCGCCGTCCTCATCGTGGCTGGCGCCGGCTTTTGGGTCTGGCACGAGCAGCCGAGCTTCTGCGGAGCCATCTGCCACACCCCCATGGACAATTACCTGACCACCTACGAGGCCGACCTGAACGAGCCCGCCACCGATAAATGGGGTAACGAGGTGCAAGACCCCCACACCATGCTGGCTGCCTACCACGGCAAGCTCGGCAACACCTGCCTTAACTGCCACACCCCCACCCTGAGCGAGCAGATAAGCGAGGGCGGCGCCTGGCTTACGGGCAACTACGAGTTCCCCTTGGTCGAGCGCACGGCCAGCGAGCTCACCGAGGCGTCGGGGCGCGATGCCGACGAGCTGTGCCTGAACGAGGCCTGCCACAACCTCACCCGCGACGACTTGTACGAGAAGACGGCCGACATGGGCACCTACAATCCCCATTGGGCCCATCACGAAGAGCTGGAGTGCACCACCTGCCACAAGGCCCACCGCGCCTCGGTTATGTACTGCACCCAGTGTCATGCCCAAGCCGAGGTGCCCGAAGGCTGGCTGTCTATGGGCGAGTCCAACAACCTCGTCGGCGTAAAGGCCGCAGAGTAGTCCTCGAGTCAAAACGGCTTTCACCAGACGGCCCTCCCCCGTCTGCAAGATCGCCTTCCTTCCATCCCATGAGAAAAGCCCCGGCATCGGGGCTTTTCTCAATTTTGCATGGCTGATGGGTGAAGCGCCAGGCATCGTGCGTCCTGCAAGCAAGCGCGCCCGGCAATTCGCCTACTTCACGTCGTCCAGCTTCTTGCCGGAGTGGTCGTGGGTCATGCACATGGCAATGAGCGCGACGACGGCGATGGCCACCATGTACCAGGCCGGCGCGATCTCGTTGCCGGTGATGTCGATCAACCAGAACGAGATGAACGAGGCCGAGCCGCCGAAGATGGCGTTGGCCAGGTTGAAGGACAGCGCGAAACCGGAGTAGCGCACATCGGTCGGGAACGTCTCGGTGAGGTAGGAGGCCAACGTGCCGTCATTAATGGTGAGCAGCAGGCACATGACCAGCTCCACACAGAGAATAACAGCGAAGTTCAGCGTGCTCAGCAGCATGAAGGCCGGCACGGTCAGCACGATGAAGCCCACGCAGGCGCCGATGAGCATCTTCTTGCGGCCCACCTTGTCAGAAATACGACCAGAAAGGAAGATGAACCCAATGTAGACCACCAGCACGATGGTGGTAATCGTGGAAGCCGCACTCGGGTCGTAGTGCAGCGTCGTCTCAAGGTAGTTCGGCAGATAGGTCAGCACCGCGTAGAAGCCCACAGCGTTCAGCACGCAGGCGCCGAACGAAATGAGCAGCACGCGCAGGTGCTTGGTAAGAAGGGTGCGGATGGGATGCTCCACCTTCTCGCCCATCTCCTTCATGCGCTCCTGCATCTGCTCGTACACCGGAGAGTCCTCAAGATGAGTGCGGATGTAGTGGGTGATGTAGCCCAAGGGCAGTGCCAGCAAGAACGGAATGCGCCAGCCCCAATTCACGACGAACTCGGAATCGGCGCCCCACACAGTGAACATGAAGGTGGCCAGAAGCGAGCCCACGAGCAGGCCGGTAGCCGTAGAGGCAGGCACCATGGAGCAGTAGAAGCCACGGTGGTTATGCGGCGCGTACTCGGCGATGAACGTAGCCGCGCCAGCGTACTCGCCCGCAGCGGAGAAGGACTGCACCATGCGCAGCAGCAGAAGCAGCAGCGGCGCGCCAATGCCGAGAACCGCATAGCCCGGCAAACAGCCGATGAGGAAGGTGGCGCCGCTCATCATGAGAATAGATACCGACAGCGCCCATTTGCGCCCCTTCTTGTCGCCCATGTTGCCCCAAAAGATGGCACCGATGGGGCGCACGAGAAACGACAGCGCGAACACCGCGAACGTGCTCATAACCGCAACGGTGTGATCGGTATCGGGAAAGAACACGAAGGCGATGACCGTGGCCAGGTAGGAATAGCTCGCATAGTCAAACCATTCGATGAAGTTACCGAGGAAGGAAGAGCCGGTAACCTTGCGCAGAACGGCGTGCTTCTCTGCCTCGGTTGCCTCAGCGTAGGTGGTGCTCTTCGCGGGGGTGGCACTGCTACTCATGGAAATCACCCGCCCCTTCGGGTCTCAGAAAGATAGCGGTCATGGCTTCTCCTTTCAATAATGCCCTGACTTAGCTTTACACCTTATCACATCAGGTCTTTTGTGCAGTCGAGAATGCGCAATTAGTCAGGTGCACAAAAATATAAGCCATTCACTTATAGATTCTCCTCGGGAGTTCGCAGAGGGGTCCGAAAGCAAAAAAGTCCCGTCTGTTCTGCGCAAATAAAAAGGAACCCGCCGAAGCGGGTTCCTTTGCTGACGCTTATGCGCAAGCTGAATGCAGGATTTACTTCCACATCTCGGGGCGCACGAGGGTGGGATCCTCGACGCGGTTCGGGAAGTAGTCGAGGCACTCGCCCTCGCGGTAGACGTCGGCGGTGGAGCAGTGCAGGCCGCCGCCGAACGGGTAGGCGTCGCGCAGGTCGCAGGGGATGACGTTCATGCCCAGCTTGTCCATCTGCTCCTGCTGGTGCACCTCGGAGGCCTCCACGATGACGGTCTTCGGGTCGAGGACCAGGCAGTTCATGGACAGCCACACCGACGAGTAGCACAGTGCCGGCGGCTCGGTGTGGGCCGGCTGGGCGGCCTCGACGATCTGCCAGTCGTTGGCCTCGAAGATGGCGCGCTGCGGCTCGGGCAGCGGGCGGTGCGGGTTGTTGATGATCAGGCCCGGGCGCAGCGGCACGAAGGTCGCGTCGATGTGGATCGGGTAGGGGTCGCCGGGGAAGTTCACGGCGTGCACGCGGTACTCGGGGTAGTAGCGCTGGAACCAGTCCATGGCGGCGCGGTTGGTGGTCAGGCCGTGCTGGATGAACAGGTCCTTGCCCATGCGCATCACGTCGGCGGCGTCCCACATCGGCTCGACCTCGGTGGTCACGAAGTCCTTGTTGGCGGTGCGGACGAGGCGCTCCTCGAGGGTGATCTTCTCGTCGTAGTAGTTGTGCTTGTAGGACTTGTCGGTCAGGCGCGGGCGGGGGGCCTGGGTCCACTTGAAGTCGGGGTCCTGCTCGAAGTACATCTCCATGAGCGGCCAGTACGCGAGGTACTCAAAGTAGCGGCAGCGGAAGGAGTTGGCGGCGGCCATGATCTCGTTGCCGATGGTGAGCAGGATGTCGCGGGGCGGCATGCAGGTCATCATGGAGTCGTTGCGGAAGTCCGGGGTGCCGATGGCCTGGTTCCACTGCAGGGGCGTGGGGCGGTCGACGACGACGCCGCGGTCCTCGAGGATCTTCACGAGGTTCTCGAGGCACTCGTTGCCGCGCTCGACGGTCTCGAGGGGACGAAGGCCCCACATGCCGCGCATCTCGGAATCGACGGGCACCTTCTCAGAGGTGGCGGGCTCCTCCGGCGGGATGACGGAGTTGTCGCAGCGGCCGACGATGACGCGCTTCAGCGGATCCCAGTCGTTCCAAGAGCTGACGATTTTAGCCATGAATGTGCTCCTATCTCATAGGCACTGTTCCGTCTCTTTTGAGACAAGAACGTTATACCATTTTTTGCAGGTGCACAAAACCCTTTTACCGAAGAAATCTTACAAATATCTTGAAATCCCATTGCCACCTTGTCAATTAGGCTATGGGATTTCGAAGTGCAAGCGCATTAATTATCGATGGCTATAGCGGACTCGAGAAGCATGCGCACGATTTCGCGCACCTCATAGCCCTCGGAAATGGCCTTCACCGCTCCCCCATCGACGAGCGCCACCACGACCGACGGCGTGAGGCGAAGCCCGGCGCGCACGAGAATGCGGTTCACGGCAGCATCAAGCGCCTCGCGGCCCTTGCGATAGGCTTCGGTAACAACCGGCGCCTCGGCCGAAGCGATCAGCTGGGCGTAGTGGGCCGGCATGGAGACGGAATCGTCAGGCAGGCACGCCTCGAGCAGGAGGTCTACCACGCGCTCGCGGCATTCGCTCTCGCCCATGGCATCGGCCGTCTGAGCCACTTTCTCGGCACGGGCAATCCACAGCTCGATGTTATAGCAGCCGGCTTCGTAAAGTAGGTCGGTAACGGAATCGAAGTAATAGCCCACCGAAGAGGAGGCCGCCCCCGCCCATTCGGCCACTTTGCGATAGGTGACCGCCTCGGGGCCGCGCTCGCGCAACAGGGCTGCTGCAGCCAGCACAAGCGAGGTTCGCGTGATCTGAGCTTTGAGAGATTTGGGCTTGGCCAAGGGCTTGGTCATGAGAGCCTCGCTTCCTGATTGTTTACTTTGCGAGACTTTATCATGAATTGAACACTATTGAAACCCCTGATGAGAGTTATTTTTCCGAAATATTTGAACCCGCGTCAAAGGTTGCCTTCATTGTGCGGTCGCACAACGAAAAAGCAGCCGAGCGTCCCTCCCGTCCGCTCGGCTGCAATGAAAGATTCAGCTCCTGAAGCTAGTCGATATCGGTGAGCTTCTTCTTGGAGTTGTCATGGGTCATCAGCATAGCGACAAACGCGATGACGGAGATGGCCACCATGTACCAGGCCGGAGCGATGGCGTTGCCCGTGGCCTCAATGAGCGCGATGGAGATGAACGACGCCGAGCCGCCGAAGATGGCGTTGGCGAAGTTGAAGCTCAGCGCGAAGCCGGAGTAGCGCACCTCGGTGGGGAACGTCTCAGACAGATAGCTCGAAAGCGTGCCGTCGTTGATGGTAAGCAGCAGGCACATCACGAGCTCCACGATAAGGATAATCGCTAAGTTCTGAGAGTTCAACAGCACGAAGGCCGGCACCGTAAACACGATGAAGCCGACACAGGCGATGATGAGCATCTTCTTGCGGCCCACCTTGTCGGAGATGCGGCCCGAGAAGAAGATGAACGCCACATAGGCCACCAGGCAGATGGTGGTGATGAGCGACGAGGCGCCGGCGTCGTAGCCGACCGTATCCTGCAGGTAGTTAGGCAGGTAGGTGAGCACGGCGTAAAAGCCCACGGCATTCAACATGCAAGCGCCGAAGGAGATGATCAGCGGGCGCAAGTACTTGGTGAGCAGCAGCTTGATCGGCTTGTCGTCAGACTCGCCCTTCGACTCCAGCTTCTCCTGCATCTCCTGGTACACCGGCGAGTCGGACACGCGCGTACGGATGTAGTGCGTGATGATGCCAAGCGGACCGGCCAGAAGGAACGGAATGCGCCAGCCCCACTCGGTAACGAAAGCCGAGTCGTGGCCGAAGTTCATGAACATGACCGTGGCCAGCGTGGAGCCCACAAGCAGGCCCACGGCCGTGGAGGCGGGCACGAGCGAGCAATAGAGACCGCGATGGTTGGCCGGGGCGTACTCGGCCAAGAAGGTGGCCGCGCCGGCATACTCGCCAGAAGCGGAGAACGACTGCACCATGCGCAGGCACAGCAGCAGAATGGGAGCCAAAATGCCCACAGCCTCATAGGTGGGCAGAAGGCCAATGACGAACGTCGCGGCGCTCATCATGAGAATCGAGGTGGCAAGCGCCCACTTGCGGCCCTTCTTGTCGCCCATGTGGCCCCAGAAGAAGGCGCCGACCGGGCGCATCAGGAAGGACAGCGCGAACACGCCGAAGGTCTCGAGCAGCGCTACCGTAGGATCGCCCGGAGGCATGAGCACGAGCGCGATGACCGTGGCGAAATACGAGTAGGAAGCGTAATCGAACCACTCGATGAAGTTCCCGAGGAACGACGATACCGCTACGCGGCGCAGCGTCGCATGCTCTTCCTCGGGCGTGGGGGCGCTTGCCACCATAGTGTCGCTAGATGCCATGAAAATCACCCAGATCCTTTCCAAACCCCTTTTTACTTTGCGTAGTCCTCATAGGGACCACCCCCTAACAAAAGACGAGAGGCCCGCCTTCTCCATGGCTTCACGGAAAACAGCGGACCTCCTATTCCTGCGCCCTGGCCCTTTTGGCAGGACGCCTTAACACCTTGGGTCTTCCTCGTACCAGTGCCAGCCAGCTTAAGGAAGCGCCCGGCCGAGCAGCCGGGCCCCGCAAAAGAGCCGGTGCGGCTCAGATGCGGGTTGCGCCTCGCGACGCAAAAACAAGGGGCGGCAGCCCAGGCGGGCGCCGCCCCTCAAAGACCTTACGGAAGGTCCTGCGTATCGACCTCGGCCTGATTCTCGGCCTGGACGCTCTCGAGCGTCTTGTCGTCGACCGTGCCAGTGCCCTTGCGAGCAAGCATGGCCTTCACCGTCGGGAAGGCGCCGCCGCCGCAGATCAGCAGCACGCCCAGCCAACTGTTGATGGACATCGGCTCCGCGAAGATCACGATGCCGATGAAGATGGCAACGGGAACTTCCCAGTAAGCGATGGTGCCGTAGTCCATAGCCGGCAGGTTGCGGCCAGCCACGAGCAGGGTGCCCAGCGCGATGGGGCCGCAGATGATCCACAGCAGAACCGCGCCGATCCAGTTGAACGTCGTGAAGTGAATGGACAGAGCCCAGTTCTCCATGCCGGGCTGAGAGCCCAGAGAGTTCAGGATGATGGTGATGATGCCAGCACCCAGCACCGCGAAGATGAAGTTCCACACGCCGCGGGCGGTGGTGTCAGCGTCCTTGCGGTAGCCGTTGAAGAACATGGACAGGCCGTAGAACAGACCGGACAGCAGGCCGAAGGCGTCGCCCACGCCCTTCTGCGGGAACTCGGGCGTCGAGGTCTCGAGGTTGAAGTCGAGGCCGAACGCCTGGCCGCCTACGCCGAAGCCGAGCAGACCCTCGCCGAACAGCATACCGACGAACACGATGCACAGGCAGACCCACTGCAAGGGGCTCATGGGCTCTTTGCGGAAGATGCGGGCGCACAGCACGCAGATAACCGGGCCGGTGTAGATGAACATAACGGCATTGGACACCGTGGTCAGCAGCGTGGAGGTCACGTAGCAGGCCAGCGACATGCCAATCATGAGACCGCCGAGCGCGATAGCGGGAGTGAGCTTCAGCTTCTTGAACGTCTCCACCTTGCCGGTGGCGAACATCAGGATGACGAAGAACAGCACGCCCATGCCCATGCGACCGCAGGCCATAAGAGCGCCGATGGAGTCGCCGGCGTTCAGGCCCAAAGCGCCATCGAACATGTCGGTACGGGTTGCCCAACGCGAGAACAGCGGCACAAGACCCATGCCCGTCGCGGAGATGAGCATGAAGATGAGGCCCTTCGTGTAGTTCATCTGGAAGCCGCCCTCAGCCTGAGGAGCGTTTTTCTCCTGAGCCATATACCCTCCTTTTACTTTCTTTTCTGAGGTGAGATACATTCGGGGAATGGGGTCTCACGGTGCAAGACCGCATTCCCCGGATACGGGACATGCCCGTGTCCCGTGCAAAGGGAAAGGGGAACAGGCCGCGCCTTTCGCGTTGAAACCTGTTCCCCTTTCTTCCTTAGTTCCCGTCATGCAGCTGCCCTTAGCTGCCTGCGACGGAGGCTTTTAACCCTCAGGCCGCTGCCCTTAGCGACCTGAGAGCTGTTACACAAGTAGTGCTTACTTCCACATCTCGGGGCGCACGAGGGTGGGATCCTCGACGCGGTTCGGGAAGTAGTCGAGGCACTCGCCCTCGCGGTAGACGTCGGCGGTGGAGCAGTGCAGGCCGCCGCCGAACGGGTAGGCGTCGCGCAGGTCGCAGGGGATGACGTTCATGCCCAGCTTGTCCATCTGCTCCTGCTGGTGCACCTCGGAGGCCTCCACGATGACGGTCTTCGGGTCGAGGACCAGGCAGTTCATGGACAGCCACACCGACGAGTAGCACAGTGCCGGCGGCTCGGTGTGGGCCGGCTGGGCGGCCTCGACGATCTGCCAGTCGTTGGCCTCGAAGATGGCGCGCTGCGGCTCGGGCAGCGGGCGGTGCGGGTTGTTGATGATCAGGCCCGGGCGCAGCGGCACGAAGGTCGCGTCGATGTGGATCGGGTAGGGGTCGCCGGGGAAGTTCACGGCGTGCACGCGGTACTCGGGGTAGTAGCGCTGGAACCAGTCCATGGCGGCGCGGTTGGTGGTCAGGCCGTGCTGGATGAACAGGTCCTTGCCCATGCGCATCACGTCGGCGGCGTCCCACATCGGCTCGACCTCGGTGGTCACGAAGTCCTTGTTGGCGGTGCGGACGAGGCGCTCCTCGAGGGTGATCTTCTCGTCGTAGTAGTTGTGCTTGTAGGACTTGTCGGTCAGGCGCGGGCGGGGGGCCTGGGTCCACTTGAAGTCGGGGTCCTGCTCGAAGTACATCTCCATGAGCGGCCAGTACGCGAGGTACTCAAAGTAGCGGCAGCGGAAGGAGTTGGCGGCGGCCATGATCTCGTTGCCGATGGTGAGCAGGATGTCGCGGGGCGGCATGCAGGTCATCATGGAGTCGTTGCGGAAGTCCGGGGTGCCGATGGCCTGGTTCCACTGCAGGGGCGTGGGGCGGTCGACGACGACGCCGCGGTCCTCGAGGATCTTCACGAGGTTCTCGAGGCACTCGTTGCCGCGCTCGACGGTCTCGAGGGGACGAAGGCCCCACATGCCGCGCATCTCGGAATCGACGGGCACCTTCTCAGAGGTGGCGGGCTCCTCCGGCGGGATGACGGAGTTGTCGCAGCGGCCGACGATGACGCGCTTCAGCGGATCCCAGTCGTTCCAAGAGCTGACGATTTTAGCCATGATTCATTCCTTTCTTGAGCACGCCTTAACCGTGCTCGCGACGATGAGGAATAATTACTACCGAACTAAACCGATTAATTTGATCGGTCGGTTTTGTCGGCTGCTTCAATATAGCACCATTTTTGTTCACCTGCAACAAAAAATTTCCCAGTTCGAGGGTAATTAATTTGTTGACACGTTGTGCATACGAATAGAACGAGAAGAACGCGCCTTCCACCTTCGCGGAAAGCGCGTTCCCTGAGCGTTTTATGAGGGTTTAGAAGGCCTCAAGCAGACCTTCTAAACCGTTTTACACCCTGTCTTGAGCTAGGCGACGATAACCGTACCCGTCTCGCCGCGCAGGCCGGCGGCCGCGCACTCGAGCGAAGTGATGAGGGCCTTGCCCTGCGGGAAGGCCTCGACGTACTCGATGCAGGCCTCCACCTTCGGCAGCATGGAGCCGGGGGCGAACTGGCCCTGCTCGATGTACTCGCGGGCCTGGGAGACGGTCATCTCGGAGATCTGCTCCTGCTCGGGGGTGTTGAAGTTGACGCACACCTTCTCGACGGCGGTGAGGATCACCAGCATGTCGGCGCCCAGCTCGGAGGCCATGAGCGCGCTGGAGCGGTCCTTGTCGATGACGGCCGGGGTGCCCACGTAGCCGCCCTCGGTCTCGAACACCGGCACCCCGCCGCCGCCGGTGGACACGACGATGTAGCCGCCGTCCACGAGGTCCTTCACGGCGTCGAACTCGACGATGCGCCTGGGGATGGGGCTGGCCACCACCTGGCGCCAGCCGCGGCCGGCGTCCTCCTTCACGGTGATGCCCATGGCCTCGGCCTTGGCCCTGGCGGTCTCCTCGTCCATGAACGCGCCCACGGGCTTGGTGGGGTTCTGGAACGCCGGGTCGCCGGCGTCCACCACGGTCTGGGTCACGATGCAGGCGGTGGAGCGGGGGATCTCGCGGGACTTCACGTCGTTCAGGATGGCCTGGGACAGCTGGTAGCCGATGTAGCCCTGGCTCATGGCGCCGGCCTCGGGGAAGGGCATGTCCGGGGTCTTGTCGTCGTTGGCGGCCGCGTAGGCGAACGCGTTGTTGATCATGCCGACCTGGGGGCCGTTGCCGTGGGAGACGACGACGTTGGTGCCCTCCTCGATCATGTCGACGATGTGCTTGGCGGTGTTCTGCACCAGCTCGAGCTGCTCCTGGGGGGTGTTGCCGAGGGCGTTGCCGCCCAGGGCGATGACGACGGTCTTGCCGTTGCCCTTTTCGTAAGCCATAGATTTCACCTCAATCTTTCGGTGAACCAGCCAATCTCGCTTCTAGGTTGCATGCAAGAGAGACGAGACTGCGGTTCCAAACGGAACAAAACATGCAACGGATGAGATTCTAGATTTCGCGGGCAATGCGCCTTTCGCACAGACTCATTCCGTTGTCAAATCGTAGGGGCGAAGTCGAACGCTTGCCTTCCTACTAAAAGAGTGGGGCGGGCAAAACCCGCCCCGATAGTGACTACGCTGAGGTACTGAGAATTAACCGCAGAGGGTGGCGTACATGACGGCCTTGATGGTGTGCATGCGGTTCTCGGCCTCGTCGA
>CANEDU010000029.1 GCA_947426355.1 uncultured Adlercreutzia sp.
GTTTATCATGGGCTTATACATCCGGGCCGCTACCGGGGTTTCCCACCACACCCTTTGGTATGACGGGGGGGCCCCCCGCTGCTTGGGGCGGGCCCACCACCGATGTATAAGAGAGAAAATAGGAAGATCCATGGCTAACGAAAACTATGTTCTGACCGAAGAAGGAAAGAAGAAGCTCGAAGAAGAGCTGCACTACCTGGAGAACGAGAAGCGCGCCGAGATTGGCGAGCGCATCAAGGTCGCCCGCGAGTTCGGCGACATCTCCGAGAACTCCGAGTACGACGACGCCAAAAACGAACAGGGCATGATGGAGGCGCGCATCGCCGAGATCAGCCGCATTCTGTCCGAGGCCACCGTTGTGAACACCCCGAAGCGTTCCAGCAAGGTGAACATCGGCTCCATCGTCACCGTGGACATGAACGGCCGCGAGCGCGTGTTCACCATCGTGGGCGGCGCCGAGAGCGATGCCCACGAGGGCAAGATCTCCAACGAGTCCCCGGTGGGCCAGGCGCTGCTTGGCTGCAAGAAGGGCGACGAGGTGACCACCACCGGCCCCACCGGCCGCGACATCAAGCTCACGATTCTGAAGATTGAACACTAGGAGTTGCACATGGCTGAGGAAACCGTCGAGGTAATCGAAGACGATCCCATTGAGGTGCGCAAGGCCAAGCGTGAGGCGCTGATTGCCGCGGGCATCGACCCTTACGGCCACTCGGTCAAGCGCAGCCACACCGTGGGCGAGCTGAACGAGAAGTACGCGCATCTGGAGGACGGCGAGTCCACCGAGGACGAGGTGGCTATTGCCGGCCGCATTATGGCCAAGCGCGTCCAGGGCAAGATCGCCTTCTTGGAGCTGCGCGAGTCCGGCGAGGACATTCAGCTGTTCTGCCGCATTAACGCGCTGGGCGATGAAGGATTTGCGGCCCTGTGCGATTTGGACGTGGGCGACTGGATTGCCGTGCACGGCGCCATGATGCGCACCAAGCGCGGTCAGCTGTCCGTGGCGGTGGATTCCTTCGAGCTCATGAGCAAGTCGCTGCGTCCTCTGCCCGAGAAGTTCCACGGGCTTACGGACAAGGAGACGCGCTATCGCCAGCGCTACGTCGATCTTGTCATGAACCCCGAGGTGCGCGCCACCTTCGAGAAGCGCTTCAAAATCGTGTCGGCCATCCGCCGCTACATGGAGGAGCAGGGCTACTACGAGGTGGAGACTCCGTTTCTGCACGCCATCATCGGCGGCGCGAACGCGAAGCCCTTCATCACGCACTTCAACGCGCTCGATCGCGATTACTACCTGCGCATTGCCACGGAGCTGCCGCTGAAGCGCCTGCTTGTGGGCGGTTTCGAGAAGGTCTTCGAGATCGGTCGCCAGTTCCGCAACGAGGGCATGGATCCGTACCACAACCCCGAGTTCACTACCATGGAGGCCTACGAGGCCTTCGGCGACCTCGATTCCATGATGGATCTCACTGAGGGCTGCATCAAGGCCGCGGCCCAGGCAGCTTGCGGCACGCTTGAAATCGAGTACCAGGGCACGCCGGTGAACCTGTCCGGCGACTGGCGCCGCGCCTCCATGATCGAGCTTGCCACCGAGCATGCCGGCGAGGAGGTTTCCTTCGAGCGCACTCGCGAAGAGCTCGTGGCCATTCTGGAGAAGAACGGCGGCCATGCCGAGGCGGCTTGGGGCAAAGGCAAGCTCATCTCCGAGATTTTTGAGGCCGTGGCGGAAGAGAAGCTCATCCAGCCCACCTTCGTCATCGACCATCCGCTGGAGATTTCGCCGCTGGCGAAGAAGCATCCCGACAACCCCGAGCTCACCCAGCGCTTCGAGCTGTTCATCTTGGGCCACGAGTACGGCAATGCCTTCACCGAGCTGAACGACCCGGTGGATCAGGCCGAGCGCTTCCGTGCCCAGGTGGAGGCCAAGGACATGGGCGACGACGAGGCCATGGGTTTCGATGCCGACTACATCCGCGCGCTGGAATACGGTATGCCCCCGGCGGGCGGCGTGGGCATCGGCATCGACCGCTTGGTCATGCTGCTCACCGATGCGCCCTCCATTCGCGACGTGCTGCTGTTCCCTCACATGAAGGACGAGGTGCCCGCGGGCGGGAAGACCGCATCGGCTGAGGCTCCTGCGGCGACCCCGGCATCGCCCGCCGCCGAGGGCGTGTCGCC
The DNA here is from genome assembly GCA_947426355.1 of uncultured Adlercreutzia sp. Lineage (GTDB taxonomy): Bacteria > Actinomycetota > Coriobacteriia > Coriobacteriales > Eggerthellaceae > Adlercreutzia. The sequence goes on from CANEDU010000029.1 coordinate 2,179, forward strand.
TGCCGCTCCCATCGATTTCTCCAACGTGGTTATCGAGCCGCTCTTCGAAGACGAGGTGGACTTCGACACCTTCTCCAAGTCGGACTTCCGCGCGGTGAAGGTGAAGGAGTGTATCGCCGTTCCCAAGTCGAAGAAGCTGCTGCAGTTCACGCTCGATGACGGCACCGATGAGGACCGTACCATCCTTTCCGGCATTCACGCCTACTACGAACCCGAGGAGCTGGTGGGCAAGACGCTCATCGCCATCACCAACCTGCCCCCGCGCAAGATGATGGGCGTCGCCTCCTGCGGCATGCTGCTGTCGGCCATCCACGAGGTGCCCGGCGGTGACGGCGAGCCCGAGGAGCGCCTGAACCTGCTGATGGTGGACGACCGCATCCCCGCCGGCGCCAAGCTGTATTAGACCGCGCCAAGCATCCAACAGTTACCAGCTTACTTACAGTTGGCCCGCGCCTGCCGGTGCGGGCCTTCTGCTTTTTAGAATCAGGGGTGCGTGGAATGCAAGAGCGCAAAGCGCGGGAAGGAGGGGAGTCATGAGAGAGAGCGGGCGGGGCGGCGACAAGAGCGAGCGGGACGAGGAGCGCGAGCGTCATCGCAAGCGCGTGGAGCGATTTCGCCGCCGCCTCAAGGTGTCCCGCGCCCCTGAGCTCAAGCGCCAGACTTTCTACGCGTTGGAGAACTTGCGCAAGGCGAATTGGCCGGCGAAGATTGTGGGCGGCGCGCTGTTCACGCTCATTTTGCTGAACGCGGTGGTGGTGTTCGTCTCGACCCAGCCGGGGCTCGACCCGGTGGCCGCCAACGTCATCCAGGGCTTCTATCGTTTTTCCACGGTGTGCTTCTGCTTGGAGTACCTCGCGCGCATCTGGATTGCCGACTTGGCCTACGGCGATTGCTCGCCGGCGCAAGCGCGGGTGCGCTATATATTCTCGCCCTGGGGTATTATCGATCTTCTGTCGTTTGGGCCCAACGTGGTGGCGTGGTTTTTCCCCATCACGCCGCAGCTACAAGACGTTATCAGCGTGCTGCGCCTTGTGCGCCTCGTGAAGATATCTCGCTATATGCGCGGCCTGCGCACCATCGGGCGCGTCGTGTCGAAGCACTACCATGAGATTGTCGCGGCGTTTCTGGTCATTGCCATGCTCGTGGTGGTGTCTAGTGTGGTCATGTACGAGATCGAGCATCCGGCTCAGCCCGACAAATTCAATAACCTGCTGTCGGGTGTGTACTGGGCTGTGACCACCATCACCGGCACCGGCTACGGCGATTTGGTGCCCATCACGCCAGCTGGGCGCATCGTGGGCTCCGTCATCATGTTTCTGTCTGTGGCGCTCGTGGCCATCCCCGGCGGCATCTTCTCAGCCGGCTTCGTGGCCGAGTTCCAGAATGCGAACTTGCGCAAGATTGAGCGCGACGTGCGCCGCGAGGACGCTCGCCAAGATGACCGCGACGAGCACGAGCGGGCCGCCGCCGAGAAGGGCAGAAAAGAGGCATCGCCGTCCTCCCCTCACAACGTGCCCACAAAATAGGGGCTCTGGGGCACGGGGTTTAGCAATTCGGCGAGGTGAGTGCTAAACTGCTCGGGAACTATATTCCGTGCCCGGCATACCCGAAATCGTGAGAGAGTATCCGCAGACGGGCACCAACAAAGGAACGAGGCAAACCATGTCATTCGAGAAATTCACGGACAAAGCCCGCAAGGTGCTTGTCCTGGCTCAGGATGAGGCGCGCTCGCTTCACCAGCCCTACGTGGGCACCGAGCACATTCTGCTCGGCCTCATCCAGGAGAAGGAGGGCCTAGCCGCCCAGGCGCTCGAGCGCTTGAACGTTACCTACGACGGCGTTGTGCAGGCCATTCGCCAGGTGGTCACCATCGACGAGGAAACTGACGTTTCCGGACATCTCTCCTTCACCCCGCGCGTGAAGCGCGTGCTGGAGAACTCGCTGCGCGAGGCTATGCAGATGGGCCAGTCCTACATCTCCACGGAGCATTTGTTGCTCGGCATCGTGCGCGAGGGCGAGGGAACGGCTCTAGAAGTGCTGGGGCGCTTGGGCGTCTCGGGCGATGATGTGCGCGGCGCTCTGAACGATCTGGTGGGCCAGTCGCCCGTATACGCGGGCCGCACCGGCTTCGACGGCCCCTCCGGCTCGTCGGACTCTATGCTTGCCGAGTTCGGCACCGACCTCACCAAGAAGGCGCGCGAGGGCAAGCTCGACCCGGTTATCGGCCGTGCCTCGGAAATTGAGCGCGTCATGCAGATTCTCTCGCGCCGTCAGAAGAACAACCCGCTCATCCTGGGCGAGCCCGGCGTGGGCAAGACGGCCATCGCCGAGGGGCTCGCGCAGCTCATCGTGGCCAACCAGGTGCCGGACATTCTGCGCGACAAGCGCCTCATCACGCTTGATGTGTCCGCGCTCGTGGCCGGCTCGAAGTATCGCGGCGAGTTCGAGGAGCGCCTGAAGAAGGTCATCAAGGAAGTCATGGATGCCGGCGATGTGCTGCTGTTCATCGACGAGATTCACACCATCATTGGTGCCGGTTCCGCCGAGGGCTCCATCGACGCGGCTGCTATTCTGAAGCCCCCGCTGTCGCGCGGCGAGATTCAGATCATCGGTGCCACCACTCTGGAAGAGTTCCGCAAGCACCTGGAGAAGGACTCCGCCCTGGAGCGTCGCTTCCAGCCGCTTACCATCAACGAGCCCAACGAGGAGCAGGCCGTGCGCATCATGGAGGGCCTGCGCGACAAGTACGAGGCGCACCACGGCGTGCACTTCACCGACGAGGCGCTCACGGCCGCCGTGCAGTTGGCGAACCGCTACATTCAGGACCGCTATCTGCCTGACAAGGCCATCGACGTCATGGACGAGGCCGGCGCTCGCATGCGCATCCGCAACATGACCCTGCCCAAGGAGCTGCGCGATTTGGACGAGAAGCTCCGCCAGGTGCGCGCCGACAAGGACCGCGCTATCGGCGAGCAGGATTTCGAGCGCGCAGCCGTCTGCCGCGATGAGGAAGCGAAGCTGAAGGCCGAGCGCGAAGAGGCCGAGAAGAAGTGGGAAGAGGACACCTCCAAGACGGTGCAGAACGTCACGGTGGAGGACATCGCCGATGTGGTGTCCATGTCCACGGGCGTGCCCGTATCCAGCCTCACCGAGGCCGAGACGGAGAAGCTTCTGCGCATGGAAGGTGTGCTCCACGAGCGCATCGTCGGTCAGGAAGAGGCGGTCACGGCCCTTTCCAAGGCCATTCGTCGTTCTCGTTCCGGCTTGAAGGACCCGAAGCGCCCTGCTGGCTCGTTCATCTTCTTAGGTCCCTCGGGCGTGGGCAAGACGGAGCTTTCCAAGGCGCTCGCCGAGTTTCTCTTCAACTCCGAGGACGCGCTGCTGTCCTTCGACATGTCTGAGTACATGGAGAAACACACGGTGTCGCGCCTGGTGGGTTCGCCTCCGGGCTACGTGGGCTTCGACGAGGGCGGCCAGCTTACCAAGGCCGTGCGCCAGCGCCCCTATTCGGTGGTGCTCTTCGACGAGATCGAGAAGGCGCATCCCGACGTGTTCAACATCCTCCTGCAGATTCTGGAGGAGGGGCGCCTCACCGACGCCCAGGGCCGTACCGTGGACTTCCGCAACACGGTTATCATCATGACGTCGAACGTGGGCGCCCGAGACATCACCACCACGACCACGCTCGGCTTCTCGAATTCGGGCCAGAACGGCTTGTCCGACAAGGAGATCAAGAGCCGCGTTATGCACGAGCTGAAGAACGCCTTCCGTCCGGAGTTCTTGAACCGCATCGACGAGATCATCGTGTTCAAGAGCCTTACCGAGGACGAGATTGTTCAGATCGTCGACCTCATGGTGGCCGAGCTACGCGAGCGCATGATTGCTCAGAACATGACCATCAATCTGGACGATGCCGCCAAGCGCCTCGTGGCCAAGGAGGGCACCGACACCGCCTTCGGCGCGCGTCCGTTGCGCCGCGCCATCCAGCGCCTGCTGGAGGACCCGCTCTCCGAGCAGATTCTGGAAGGCCGCTGGACTTCCGGCTCGGTCGTGGACGTCACCGTGGACGAGACGGGCGAGGAGCTGGTGTTTTCCGAGGGTACGGGCTCTATCCCCGCGCCCCGCAAGCGCGACTCCATCGCGCGCGAGGCCGAGCAGCTGCTCACCAACTACGACTTGGGTCACGCCGGCCTCACGCCGAGCGCCCCAGCTGGCTCCATCGCCGGCGGCGCCGCGTAAGACCAGGCGGGCCTCGCATCCCAACAAGCGAGGGCGGTCGCTTCGGCGGCCGCCCTTCGTGTATTCAGGCACTTATGCACGGAAGCTGCCGTGCGCTCACGTACGCAAGCTGCTTCGCCCTCGATTTCCGTGAATCGGGCAGAAAATGCCACTTCGACCTCGAAATGGCAGCCTACCTCCCAAATAACAGCCCTCGCGTTACCATTTCGCACCTTAACGGGCATTTTCCAAGAAATACCGTGCCATTTCGGGCCTAAAGTGGCATTCACAGAAGGAAATTCGAAATTACCGGTAATGGCTTATACTATGTTCCAACATTCGCTTAAGCCCCAGGGGGAATTTATGCCGCACATCGTTGATCCCGTTACCGAGCCCTCGGTTCTTCGCGAGCCATCCTTCCTCATGGACGACCTCGATTTCGATGCGCTCAGCTCGCCGCTTTTGCAGCTGCAGGGCAAGGTGGACAAGAACCCCCAGACGGCGGCCATCATTCTGGCCGGCGGTACGGGCGAGCGCTTCGGCAAGGAGGGCGGCAAGCAGCTGGTGGAAATTGCCGGCAAGCCCATTCTCACCTGGTCGGCCGAGGCGTTCGATGCCGTGGGGGACGTGGGCCTCATCGTCATCGTCTGCCCCGAGGAGCGCATGCACGAGTACCTGTCCCGCGCTATCGATCCGTTCCCGTTCGTGACGCCGGTGGTGCTGGCGTCCTCGGGCTCTATCCGCCAGGAGTCGGCCTTCTCGGGTTTGGAAATGGTGGGCAACGAGTACGAGTACGTGGTGTTGCACGATGGCGCCCGCCCGCTCGTCTCGCCCGACCTCATCGAGCATACGATCAACACGGTGAAGGGCAACTTCGACGCCGACGGCGCTATCGTGGCGCACCCGGCCGTGGACACGCTGAAGGTTGTGGAAGACGGTGTTGTGGTGGGCACGCCGGACCGCTCGGTGTTCTGGAACGCGCAAACGCCCCAGGTGTTCCGTACGGGCATCTACCGCCGCGCCCACGCCTCGGCGCTTTCCGACGGCTTCGTGGGCACCGACGACTCGTCGCTCATCGAGCGGCTCGGCGGCAAGGTGATGATTGTGGAAGGCAAGCGTGACAACATCAAGCTCACGGTGCCCGAAGACTACGTTTTGCTCGCCAGCGCCGTGCGCACCATGCTGCTGAACTCCGAGCATCGATAGGGGATGGGAATGGATATTCGCAACCTGCGTACGGGCCTGGGCATGGACGTGCACGCCTTCGCCGAAGGCCGCAAGCTCATTTTGGGCGGCGTGGATATTCAGCACCATCAGGGTCTTTTGGGCCATTCCGATGCCGACGTGCTGGCCCACGCCATATCCGATGCGCTGCTGGGCGCCGTGCGCGGCGGGGACATCGGCAAGCTCTTTCCCGATACCGACCCGGCCTACAAGGACGCCGACTCGCTCAGGCTGCTGGCCGAAGTGGCTCGCTACGTGCGCGAGCAGGGCTTCGAAATCATCGATGTGGACAGCGTCGTGGCTGCCCAAGAGCCGAAGCTGTCGCCCTACCGCGACGCCATGCGCGAGAACCTGGCGGCGGCCATGGGCGTGCCTGTGGAGAACGTCGGCGTGAAGGCCACCACCACCGAGCACTTGGGTTTCGAAGGCCGCGAGGAGGGCATCAGCGCCTGGGCTACCTGCTTGGTGGCGCGCATTTAGGCTAGGATGTCATCGATCATCCGGTTCTTGCAGCGATTCGTAGCCTCGAGCTTCCAGGCGGGATAATCGTAGCCCGGGTCGCTGTACTCGAAATCTTTGAGGGCGACGAGTTTCGCGCGAATGTCGGACGTCATGAGCTCGCGAGCGATGCTTGCGAACGTGGCTCCGATTTTAGGGCCAATCGTGCTCAGATAGATGTCGAAGTCGTCGTGCTCCATCATCATAGGAAGACAGGCCATGTTCTGGTCGAACAGCGGCGCCATGTGCAGTATCTCTCCGCTGTCGTTGTCAACGAGGAAGCCGTAGTTTCCCGCGTGGCGATCGACGTTGGCCATAAGCGCATCCATGACAACCATCTCGCGGAACCGCTCTTCGGAGCTGTGTTTGCGGCAGAACTCCAGCACGTCCTCCACGTCGAAGGGTCCTTCGAAGAACCGGTGGGCCGAAACAAACCCGATTTTCTCGGAGGTGAACAAGGGGCATTTGCTGGCGAGCGATCCGTGGTAGCGCACAACTTCATAGGGCACGTGATCGATGTCGGCTGCGTCGAGCAGTTCAGCAGCCAGGGCTTCCGAATAGGGCTCGAAGCCGGCATTGGCATACCCAGAAGACCCGCGCTTCAGCAAGGAGATCTGGTCGTCCTCGCGCACCCAGCACTTGGCGAAGGACCCCGAGGTGGCGAATTCCGGCGAAGTGGGCGAATTTTGCCTGCCATACATGCCTGTGCCGTCGAAGGCGATACGGGCGATGACGTCGTCGAAGGGGTTGCGGTACAGCGACACCTCATTCCAAGATATCTCTTCGTCGGCGCGCTTCATCCAAAACGTGTCCGTGAGCGAGAGGCACCGTGCCATGGCGATAAAATCGTGGCGGGTGGTAAGTCCCAGCTCGCGCATGAGCTTTTCGATGGAGGCACGGTGCTTGGCGATTTGGCGTCTGTCAATCCAGTCATTGATATCGATGAACCCGTAGGGAAGATAAGCCTCATTTCGGCTCACTTCCTCATAGCGATAATCGTCGAGTCGCTTTTTTTCCTCATAGGTGGCTACTACCACATCTTTGTTCATGAGCTGAAATAGCACCGCACACCTCCCTTCATCGCTCTTGGTTCCGCCCATTATAGCCGATGCCCAGTGGCCGAGTCTTTTTTCCAGTAGGAGCTAGGACGGTCCATAGGCTTGGTTGCGCCCTGCACTGCCCCATGGAGGCGCTGTTGCAGTTCTAAGGTGCATCGAAATATTTCTCGGCTATCGCACATTCTTGCTTTCCCAAACGTATTACCCTTGAAAGGCCTTTCACGGAAGGCGCTCATCGCGGCGGGTTGCTAGCACCCGCGGCGGCGACGCCTTCTTCGTTCGGACAAGAGGGAAGCACGTGGACAACCGGGAGTATCGCAAAGCCGTCGACGACTATGGGGACATGGTCTATCGCATCGCGCTTGCGCAAACGCGCTCGGCGGCCGATGCCGACGATGTCACCCAGGCGGTCTTCTTGAAGCTCTACGAGAAGCCGCCGGCCGACACGGCGCCCGAGCGCCTCAAGCCCTGGCTCATTCGCGTCACGGTGAACGAGTGCCGCAGCCTGTGGCGGACGCTCTGGCACCGTCGCGTGGAGCTGCGCGAGGTGCGGGATGCCGACATGGCGCCGCCGGTATTCGACGAGCCCAATCACGAGGCGCTCTATGCGGCGCTTGGCGAGCTGCCCGAGAAATGCCGCATCGTTGTGCACCTGTTCTACTTCGAGGACTACAGTACCCGCGAAATCGCCGTCATTTTGGGCGTCAAAGAGCCCACGGTGCGCACCCGTCTTGCTCGAGCCAGGAAATTGTTGAGACAGCAACTGAAGGAGGCGTGGAACGATGAGCAACCAGAGCCAGTACAAAGCCATGATGGAAGGCATCCATGCTCCTGCTGAATTGCTGGGAAAGGTGAAGGGCATTCCCATGGAGAGAACGAAGAAGCGCACCATCGCGCTCAAGTACGCGACGGCTGCCTGCGCGGCGCTGCTCGGCGTGTTCGTGGTGACCAACGGCGTGTGCTATGCTGCCACGGGCGAGACCTGGGTGGAGAAGGCCACCGTGTGGGTGAACGGCGAGCCGGTGGAGATGGATGTGCAGATGACCCAGAACGGTGACGTCACGGTCGGCACGGTCGAGTACACCGTGGAAGATGCCGATGGCGCTGGCGGCGATGTTGCGGTCACTATGTCGGCGGAAGGCGGCGACTTCAGCGGCACCACCTACGAGATTAGGGACTTTGCCGCCGAAGGCACCAGCGCATCGGGCGCGGCGGGTGCCATGGTGCTGGAATCCGATGACGGCCACGTGCTGCTCGCCCCGGGCGACGGCTCTGAGGTCGAGCCCATCGACATCACCGATCAGCTAGCCGCCAAGGGCGTCGCGACGGGCACCTACGAGGCGAACGGTTCCACCTACGTCTACCAGGTGTCCGGTGAGCCGGGCAGCTGGAATGTGAGTGTGGAGGCCGAGGGCGATGCGACTGCTGAGGCCTCGCCGGCTGCCAGCGTGGAGGCGCGGTAGAGTTTCCGCGTGCTCCTATCGGTTTGGCTATAATCTCCCGCATCTGGAGCTGTTCCGGATGCGGGAGATTTTTTGCGGGAAAGGAAGCGGCTGTGGCGAAGCAGGTGGAGCAGATGTTCAACCAAGCGGTGGTGCGCCTGCGCGAGGGGCAGAGCGCGCTCGACACGCTGCACGAGCACCGCGAGGAGCTGGCGAACCAGATGCTCGCGCGGCTCGCCGGCAGCGATGAGTTCGCTGCCATGCTCGAGCGCAACTTCGCGCCCTACCGCCGCCTTATGACCTACTACGAGTGCGCCATGATGGAGGTGGAAACCAAGTTCCGCGTGCTGGACGCCGAGTTCGGGCTGCAGCACGATCGCAACCCCATCGAGTCCATCAAGTCGCGCCTGAAGAGCACCGACTCTTTGGCGAAGAAGCTCGCGCGCAAGGGCTTTCCCATGTCGGTTGATTCCATCGAGAAGAACATCTTCGACGTGGCCGGCGTGCGCGTGGTGTGCACCTTTCCCGAGGACATGTTCTCGTTGGCCGGGTCGCTGCTCGCCCAAGACGACGTGCGGCTCATCGAACGCCGCGACTACGTGGCCGCCCCGAAACCGAGCGGGTATCGCAGCCTGCACCTCATCATCGAGGTGCCCATTTTCCTAGAGCACGAGAAGCGCCACGTGAAGGTGGAGGTGCAGCTGCGCACCATATCCATGAACTTCTGGGCATCGCTTGAGCACCAGCTGCGCTACAAGAAGAGCCTCACCGAGGAGGACGCCGCAGCCGTGGCCGCCGAGCTGGCCGACCTGGCCGATGCCGCCGCCGACCTGGACGCCCGCATGCAGGCCCTGCGCAACTACCTGGACGACGGGGAAGAATAGGGCAGTATCGGGCGTACTGGCTGCGGGTTGCGCTACAATGGCTCTCATTCTGATTTAGCGCCCAAAGGAGCCCTTCATGATCAAGCTGTACGACACGCGCCTGCGCCAGAAAGTCGATTTCGAGCCGGTGGAGCCGGGGAAGGTCTCCATGTACGTGTGCGGCCCCACGGTGTACAACCGCATCCACATCGGCAATGCCCGCACGTTCATCTCCTTCGACATGATTCGCCGCTACCTGGCTTGGCGCGGCTTCGACGTCACCTTCGTGCAGAACGTGACCGACGTCGATGACAAGATTATTCGCCGCGCTACCGAGGAGGGTCGCACTGCGGCCGAGGTGGCCGAGGAGTACACGCGCTTGTTCATCGAGGACATGCGTGCGGCTGGGGTGGAAGACCCCACGATTCGCCCGAAGGCTACTGAGGAGATCGACACCATGATCGCGCTCATTGAGCGCCTCATCGAGCGCGGGCATGCCTACGCCTCCGACGGTGACGTGTACTTCGACGTGCGCTCCTACCCGGGCTACGGACAGCTCTCCGGCCGCGATGTGGACGAGGCGGAAAGCGGCCACCGCGAGCTGCGCGCTGACGGTCAGGGTCTGGAGGAGCGCAAGCGCGACGAGCTGGACTTCGCCCTGTGGAAGGCCGCCAAGCCCGGCGAGCCGGCGTGGAAATCTCCCTGGGGCGAGGGCCGTCCCGGCTGGCACATCGAGTGCTCGGCCATGTCCGAGAAGTACCTGGGGCTGCCCTTCGACATCCACGGCGGCGGGGCCGACTTGGTATTCCCGCACCACGAGAACGAGCGCGCTCAGTCCGAGTGCGCCTGCGACAGCACGTTCGCCAACTACTGGATGCACTCCGGCATGCTGCAGATCGCCAACGCCGAGACCGGCGAGACCGAGAAGATGTCGAAGTCGCTGAACAACTTCCTGCTGTTGCACGAAGTGCTCGAGCAGGTGCGCCCGGCGGCCTTGCGCATGCTCATGCTGCAGAGCCACTACCGCAGCCCGCTTGTGTTCGGCGAGCAGCGCGTGGCCGAGGCCGATGCGGCTCTCACGCGTATCGAGAACGCGGTGAAGGCTCTCGATTGGCTGCTGGAAACCGGCCAGCCCGAAGGGGATGACGAGGTGGGCGGCATCGCCGAGGCCAAGGCGGAACTGGCGGCAGTGCTGGATGCGTCGGTCCTTGCCGACCGTGTGGCCACCTTGCGCGACGACTTCGCCGCCTCCATGGACGACGACTTCAACGCTCCGGCCGCCGTGGGCGACATCTTCGCCTTCGTAAGCGACGTGAACGCCATGACCGCCGACCTCACGGCGCTCAACGGCGACACCTATCCGGCCGTGCGCGCGGCCCGCGACGTCATCGTCGAGCTCATGGATGTGCTCGGCATCGATGTGTCCGCGGCCGGCGTCGGCAACGCCTACCCGGTGGAAGTGATCGCCCTGGCCGCCGAGCTCGCCGGCTACGACGGAAATGATCCGGAAGTGGCCGTGGCCGAGCTTCTGGAGGCCCGCGCCACCGCCCGCGCCGAGAGGAACTGGGCGGTAGCCGACGGCGTGCGCAACGGTCTGGCCGACCTCGGCTTCATCATCGAAGACACCCCCCAGGGCGCCCGCGTCACCTACGAGGGCTAGGCGAGACACTCCGCCCATTCCAACCAATAAAGAAACGCCCCGGCGCAGGGAGGGAAGGCGCCGGGGCGTTTTGAATTTGTCGGCGCTTGCAAGGGCGCCGACGGAGTCAGCGGTCGGGTTAGGCCATCTGCTTCACGACGTGCAGGGCCTCGGTCATGGTGCGGCCGCAGGCGAAGCCGTGGAGCTGGTCGGGGTAGCAGCCGGAGAACACCGAGCCGGAGCAGTCGCCCGCCGCGTACAGGCCCTCGATGGGGTTGCCCTCGGTGTCAATCGCCTGGCAGTCCTTGTTGATGCGGATGCCGTCGATGGTGGTCAGCAACGTGCCGCCCAGCGTCGCGCCGTAGAACGGGGGCGTGCGCAGCTCGGAGAGGCGATAGGCCTCCTTACCGAAGTCCGGGTCCTCCTGAGCGTCGAACAGCTCGTTGTAGCGGTCGCACTCGGCAAGGAAGTTCTCCTTGGCCTCGCCGGCAAAGCCGAGCTTGTCGGCGAGCTCGTCCAGGGTGTCGGCCTTCTGCAGGCGACCGTCCTCAAGCTCCTTCTCGAAGAACTTGTCCAGGTCGTAGGAGCCGTCCTCGCCCTTGAACATCTGCACCATGTTGCGGGTCATGGCCGAGCAGCCGAGGGTGTGGAAGCGCTGCACGTCCTCGCCGAAGTTGCCGTCCCACACAGACACGTAGGTGCCGCCGGGCTGCTGAGCTGCCGCATGGGGCAGGTAGTCGTAGTCGGCAGACTCGTTGGCGAAGCGCTCGCCGTTCATGTTCACCTTCAAGAACGGCTGGGTGCCGGGGTTGAACTGACCGTTGCCGGGGAACTGGGGCATGCCCGCCTCGATGGACTCCTCGGTGTAGCCAGCCACGGTGCCCGGGGCCACCAGGCCGCGGTCGAAGATCATGGTAGCGGAGGTGAGGTCCTTGGCAGCGCCGGCCCACAGAGCAGCCTTGATGCCGCCGCCGGTGTTGTTCTGGTTGTAGCCGAGGGCCGTCACCGACTGCACGGTGACCGGAGACAGCGCCGTGAGCATGTCGGGGTTGGCGGAATAGCCGCCCGTGGTGAGCAGCACGCCCTTGGCGGCGTTAATCTGCACGTAGCCGTCGGAGGTGTTGAAGATGGCGCCGGTCACGCGGCCGCCCTCCTCGCGGACGAGCTTGGCAAGCTCGTGGCCGAAGGTGACCTCCTTGCCAGCCTCGTTGATGTGCTTCTCGAACAGCACGTTGCGCTCCTCGATGTCGCGCCCGCCGTTCTTGTCGCCGTAGTGGTGCTCGCAGGGGGAGACGTAGTAGGGGGTACCGCCCATGCCGCCGGGCATGTCGAACTCGTCGGCGATGACCACGGCATCAGCGGCGGTCATGATGCCGTCGACGAACTCGAACATGTCGTTGGACTCGTCCATCCACATGCGGATGAGGCGCTGGTCGCAGTTGCCCTGGGAGTAGCGGACGATCTCGCCCATGAGGCGCTGGCGATCGACTTCCACGCCCAGCTCCTTGAAGGGGCGGGTGCCCAGAGCGGCGAACCAGTGGCGGGTGGCGCCCACGGTCTCGCCCTTCTCGCAGATGATGAAGTCGACACCCTGGTCGGCAGCGTAAGCGGCCGCGGCCATGCCGCCGTTGCCGGCGCCCACGATCAGAAGATCGCAGTCGCGGGTCTCAACAATGTCGCTCTCGGCAATTTCGGGCGCGCTGCCCAGCCAGTCGGCACCGGTTTTTGCGCCCTCGGCCGCCTCGCCGGTCTCGGCCATGGGCTCGGCCTCGGACGCCGTCTTCGGGGCGCAGCCCGTAAGGCCCAAAGCCGCCAGGGCGCCCACGCCTGCCACGCTGCCGATAAAGCCGCGACGCGAGATGTCCATAGATTTGCTCATGCAAGTCCCTCCTTGATTTCGCACCAGGTGGTGCAAGCCTTGCAGCGCCGACGGGGGCGGTTTTGCCTCCTCGCTTTCGGGCGCTGCCCTATGACTCGTATCCTAGCGAGCGGCCGGGGTGCGAATCACCACCCCCGTCGGGTGTTTCGCAGGGTGGCCTCGCGCTCCCCCCGCTGGGGTGATTTGCTCAAGTTTTCCCAGTTGAAAAGCAACAAATGCTTAATTCTCGAGACAAGCCCACCCCCGATGTCCTACAATGGGCGAAATCATTTGGGAGGGAGTAGGGCACGTGATTACCGAGTCGGGCCGTGCGGCGTTAAGCGCGCTCAAACAGGGGTCAACCCTGCGCTGCCTCGTGCCCTTCGTTCTGCTCGCCATCGTGGGCTTCACGTTGAACGCCAGCGTGTATTCCTATGTGTCGTCCTACTGCGGCATCGCGCGAGAAATTGCCACCTTTGCCAACGCCGTGGCGTTCCTCGTCTTGTTCGGCGTGTCGGTGGCCAAGCCCGCCCTCATCGATAAGCGTCTGCTGACTACGGTAGCGGTAGGGTGTCTGCTGACGGCGGCGGTGGCCCTGGAGTTCGGCCTTACGCTGCAAGTTCCCTGGGCGACCGTCGTGGGCCTTGTCTGCTCGTCGGTGGCCTCTGCCTGGGCGGCGACGCTCGTCGCTTGCGCTGTGACGGCCCTGCCGACGGCTGGCGCGGCCTTGGCTAGCATCGTCGGGGGCATGGCCCTGGGGGAAGTTGCCGTGGTCGTTCACCCGGCGCTGCAGTACAACATCGGTACGGCCGAAGTGCTTATCTGTGACCTGCTCGTGATAGCGTTTGCCTATCCGCGCGCCGGCGCGCTTCTCGGCGAAGTCTCCTCCAGCGAGGCGCCGGCGAGCCTCGAGCTCTCCAACCCCGAGTCGTTTCTGCATCCCTCCCACGGCCTGTTCACCTGCGTGCTGCTCTTCAGCATTGCTACGGGCTACGGGCTTACTCTGGGGGAAGTGGACAATGCTCCGGCGTCCTTCGACATCAGCGCGCCGATGGTCGTGCTGGCGGCGTTATGGATGATGTTCTCGAAGAGCCGCGATAGGGAGGACACGCTGTTCTCGTTCTGCGTGCTGCTCGTGGTGGGCGGCTTTATCATTGCGCCCTTTACGTTCTTCAACGACCTGTCTTCGGCCAACACGCTCATCCGCATCGGCGTGCGCTGCTTCGAGATGCTCGTGTGGCTCGTGGTCATTGCTGTGGGCCGCCGCAATCCGCTGGCGCTGCTGCCCACCTTCGGGCTCGGTCGCTCGCTGCATGCGCTGGGCACCGAGGTCTGCGCCGTGGGGGGGCACACCACCAACAACTTCGTGGGCACTAATGCCGAAGCGGCCGCCATGATTGCCGAGTGCGTGCTGTTTTTGTTCGTGGCGCTTATGTGGGTGGGCTTCCGGAAGTTCAGCTTCAGCGCGGCTATCCGCGGCATTGTGGGCGTGGGCGAGGCGGCTCATGGTGCCGCGAGTAGCGAACAGGGCGCGGCAGGCGACAGTTCCGCTGCTCGCGAAGCGACTTGCGAGGCGGTCGTGGGCGAAGCGCCGTCCGAGCAAGGGGAGGGCGCGATGCTTGTTCCCGGCGGAGAGCTGCCCCAGGCCACCATTGAGGAGCGCTGCCGCGTTATCGGCCAGGCCCATGGGCTTACCGAGCGCGAGATTGAGATTTTCGCGTTTCTGGCTCGCGGCCGCAACGGCCAATTCCTCATGGACCATTACGTCGTGTCGCGCAACAC
>CANEDU010000030.1 GCA_947426355.1 uncultured Adlercreutzia sp.
CCCGTGGAGGCCATGATTCCCCTGTTCGTCGTCTCGCTCGTCGTCGGGTTCACCGTCGGGGTGCTCTCGGGGCTGCTCGGCGTGGGCGGCGGCGTGTTCCTCGTGCCCATCTTCAAGCTCGGCTACCTTATGGAGCCTATGATGTGCACGGCCACCTCGCTGTTCACCATCATCCCCACCTCGGTATCGGGCGCCGTCTCGCGCATTCGCAATCGCACCTGCATTCCCAAGCTCGGTGTGGCTGCTGGTGTTGGCGGGGCGCTCATGTCGCCGGCAGGCGTGTGGCTTGCCACCAAGTCGCCCGAGTGGGCCATCATGGGCGCGGCAGCGATCGTGCTCGGCTATTCGGCGCTGACGATGTTCAAAAAGGCTTTGGCGGTGCCGAAGACCAAAGCGGGCGCGAAGGCCTCTGAGGCGAAGGCCGAGACTGCCCGTGCGAATGCGGCGCTCGAAGCTGAGCCGCTGCCCACGTTCGGCCGACGCGATTTGGCAATCTTTTTCGGCATTGGCTTGGTTGCGGGTCTGGCCTCGGGCTACGTGGGCGTGGGCGGCGGCTTCATCATGGTGCCCATGATGATCTCGCTGGCGCACCTCTCCATGCGCTACACCTCGGGAACCTCGCTCATTGCGGTGATGATCCTTGCGGTGCCCGGCGTCATCACGCAGGCAATGCTTGGCAACGTCAACTGGGTTGCAGGCATTGCGGTGGCCTGCGGCTCTATCCCCGGCGCCATGGTGGGCGCCAAGCTTGTCTCGCGAGTCCCCGAGCGCACGCTGCGCTTCCTGTTCGCGGGCTTTCTCATCGCGGCTGCCATCCTCCTCGTCGTGAACCAGGTCGTGGCGTAAGGCGAGTCGGCGCCCCGGCTTTTCGGAAAGCGCAGGGCGCGGGCGCTGATGGGCGCATCCTGGCCGGCTCATTTGCTATACTGGCGACTATTCTTGAGACGACCAGGGGGTGCGCCATGGCAAAGCGGGAAACGGAAGCGGCGTCGACGCGGGGCATTGGCGTGCCCAAGTTCAACCAGGAGATGATAGCGGCCACCATTGCGGCCTTGGCGGCCATCACGCTCGTGTGGACGTTCTCCCAGCCGGAGTTCCCCGTGCCGGTGCTCGTGGCGGCCGGCGCGGTGTTCACCGTGTCCATCGTGGTGGTCATCCGGCTTATGATGGACCCCGATTCCGTGCGCGCCCTTCAGTCCGACGCCATGCTGCAGCTGGCTTCGTCCATGATCGATGCCATGGGCGAGGGCCTCACCGAAGAGGCCTCCCAGGAGATTTGCGAGCTTTTGCTGCCGAACACCTCGGCCATTGCCGTGGCGCTGACCGACAGGGACATCGTGCTCGGCTATGCGGGCTATCAGGAGGCCCACAACCCCGCAGGCATCCCTATCCGCACAAGCGCCACCCATGAGTGCATCCGCGAGGGGAAGACGCTCGTGCTGCTTACGCCCGAGGAAATCGGCCTGCCTGCGCCCACGACTACCAACCGCATCAAGGCGGCCATCGTGGAGCCGCTGTTTTTGGGCGGTCGGGTGGAAGGCACGCTCAAGTTCTACTACCGCGACGCCCGCAAGATCACGGAAACCCAGCGCTCCATCGCCCACGGATTTGCCCAGCTGCTTGCTACGCAAATGGCAGCTTTGGAGATGGAAACCCAGCGCAAGCTCGCCACCTCCATGGAGCTGAAGATGCTCCAGACCCAGATTAACCCGCACTTTCTGTTCAACACCATCAACACCATCGCCTCGTTTATTCGCACCGACCCCATGAAGGCCCGCACGCTTCTGCGCGAGTTCGCCGTGTTCTACCGCCGCACTCTGGAGGACTCTACCGAGCGCATCTCGTTGGCTCGCGAGCTCGATCAGGTGCAGCGCTACTTCAACTTCGAACGGGCTCGCTTCGGCGATGCTCGCGTGGGCTTTGAGGTGGACGCGAGTCCGGCGTTGCTCGACATGATGGTGCCGCCGTTCCTCGTGCAGCCGCTGGTGGAAAACGCCATCAAGCACGCCATGCCCACCGAAGGAAAGCTCGTCATCACGGTGAAGGCGGAGGCCGATGGCGATGACGTGGTCATCGTGGTGGAGGACAACGGCGTGGGCATGAGTGAGGAAACCTGCGCCAACATTACGCAAGTGGAGTCTTCCACGGGCCTTGGTATTGCCGTGAAGAACGTGCACGACCGCATGATCGGCTTCTTCGGCCGCGATGCCCAAATGGTGTATACGAGCGAGCTGGGCGTCGGCACCCAGGTGACCCTGCGCTGCCCCGGCTGCGCCAAGATTCCGGTTTCGGCCCTCGTGTCGGACGGGGTGGCGGCGCAGTCAGCTGAGGCGCTTGAGCAGGTGGCGAAAAACAATGCAACGGTCGCTGAATTGACTGAGTTGGTAGCTCAGGTTTCAGAGGAGTAAAAGCGCCTTAAAAGCCCTATTTCTCACGGCAAAAAGTGCTGGTGCAAATGCACAAAAACGTCATCTGACCAGCGATTTTAAAGATGAGAAAAAAGCCGAGAATTGGTGTTGACGTTTTAGGGGCAAGCGCGTACTATAACGACATGGTCGTTGACTTCGCCAAGCGGATGCACCGCTTGAGAGAGGTCAAAAAAATATGCAGAGCGTTCTCGGACGTCGCATCATAAGGTTATGAGAAGCAGAGTATTTGAGCGAAAGCCGAATGCTCTGCTTTTTTATTGTCTTAAGGGGGTGAGACGAGGATGGATATCAACTTGTACGCGCTTCTCACGTATGCGCTGACAGCCGTGATCTCCCTATTGGTCATCGGCGTCATCGTGGTCATCAACAAGCTGATGAGCCGCAGCAAATCCAAGGATTCCGATTAAGTCTGAGTATCTGATTTGCGTCAGGGCGGTTTGCGCCCATCCCCTAACCCTGAAAGGAAAATGAACTAAAATGGATGCTTTAGCTCAGATTTTCCCCGGTATCGCCACGCTGTTCGTGGAAGACCCCATCTTGGGTGTCGTTCGCGTCGGTCTGACGATTCTGGGCTTTGTGTTGGCCTACTTCGGCTTCAAGGGCAAGCTTGAGCCGCTGATCATGGTTCCCATGGGCCTTGGTATGATCGCCGTGAACTGCGGCGTGCTGTTCCTGGACGGTGGCTCCACGGGCACCCTGATCATCGATCCGCTCGTCAGCGATACCGACGATCTCATGACGGCCATTCAGGTGAACTTCCTGCAGCCGATTTACAACTTCATGTTCAGCAACAACCTCATCGCCTGCCTCGTGTTCATGGGCATTGGCGCGCGCAGCGAGATCAGCTTCCTGCTGTCGCGTCCGTGGACGTGCATCATCATCGCCATCTTCGCCGAGCTGGGTACTTTCGTTACGCTGGCTCTGGGCGTTGACTTCTTTGGCCTCGACCCCGCTAGCGCGGCTTCGGTGGCCATCATCGGTGGCGCTGACGGCCCCATGGTTCTGTTCGGTACGCTCATGATGAAGCCTGAACTGTTCGTGTCGGTTTCCATCATCGCTTACTTGTACCTGTCCCTTACCTACGCCGGTTACCCCTACATCATCAAGGCCATGGTGCCCAAGAAGTACCGCGGCATCGACATCGAGTTCGATATGCCCCAGGTTTCCCAGAAGGCCAAGTTCATCTTCATCGTGGTCGTCTGCCTCCTGCTGTGCCTGCTGCTTCCCGTGGCTGCGCCGCTGATGCTCTCCTTCTTCCTCGGCATGGCCGTGAAGGAGGCGAAGATCCTGCCGTACCAGGAGCTTCTCGAGGGCGGCATCACCAGCTTCTCCTCGCTGTTCCTGGGGCTGGTGCTCGGCTGCCTGTGCGAGGCCAGCACCATCCTGAACCCCACCGTGGGCATCATCCTCATCCTGGGCATTCTGGCTCTGGCCATCTCCGCTGTGGGCGGCATCGCCGGTGGCTGGCTCATGTACTTCGTGGGCAAGAAGACGAGCAAGTCCTTCAACCCCGCCGTCGGTATCGCGGGCATCTCCTGCATGCCTACCACCACCAAGCTCGCCCAGCATGCGGTTGAGGAGGAGAATCCCTTCGCAATCGTCATCCCCATCGCCATGGGCTGCAACATCTCCGGCGTTATCGTGTCGGCCATTGCTGCTGGCGTCTTCGTCGCCACCATCGGATTGGTTCTCTAGTTCGCATCTTGCTATCGCAAAGCTTTGTTGACAAACCTTCGGGCTAAGGGCCGCCTCCTTCGGGGGGCGGCCCGGAAAAGGCGGTGGGGTTTCATGGATTCTATCGACTACGAACGGTTTCAAATCAAGGGTATCGGCCCCCAGGGTCTGGGGCGCATGGCTCTTCAGTTGGCCATGGCCCAGACTAAAGCCGAGGAGGATGCGCTCAAGCGCCAGTTCCTCCGTCAGGGAATCGTTGCCGTGGCTACCGAAGTGGGTGGCACCAGCGATACGGATTTTCAAACCAAGGCGGCACGCGCTGTTATCGGGGCCGGCCTCAACTCGGGGCTGATTGAGAAGGAGTCGCGCTCCATTCATGCGCTCATGCACGCCATGGAAGAGGCCAAGCGGGGCGTTCTCGTGAACACGGCCTCCTCGGCAAGCCTTGCCATGAAGATCGCCATTGTGCGCAACAGGGGGTGGCTGGCCGTGGCGTTTTATGGCGAATCCTCCTTGCACGTGTTCTCGTGTCACGAGCGCGTTGGTTTGGGCGTGATGCATCTTCCTGACTTGGATACAAAAAAGCAGTAGGGCAGCACCAAAAGGAAAGGAAAGGAGAAGGAATGACGACGGAACCTAAAATCTGGAACACGCTCGAGCGAGATTACCGCGAGCGCCTCGAGGCCGCCCGTCCTTATGTGATGGACGGGAAGGTCGTAGAGGCTGGCGATACGGTAAAGCTGCTCGAGGCGGTTGTTCGTCCCGGTGACAAGGTCAACATCGAGGGCGACAACCAGAAGCAGGCCGACTTCTTGGCCCAGTGCCTGTGCGAGGTGGATACGGACAAGGTGCACGATTTGCACATGGTGCAGTCCGTGCTCTCCATCCCGGCCCATCTCGACATTTTCGACAAGGGCATCGCTAAGAAGGTCGACTTCTCGTTCTCGGGCCCCCAGGCGGGACGCCTGGCCGAGTATGTGCGCGACGGCAAGATTGAGCTGGGCGCCATTCACACCTATCTTGAGCTTTACGGCCGCTACTTTGTCGACCTTACGCCGCGCGTGGCGCTGTGCGTGGGTGTGTCGGCAGACAAGAACGGCAATATCTACACGGGCTTCAATACCGAAGACACGCCGGTTATCGCCGAGGCGGTCAAATTCCGTCAGGGCATCGTTATCGTTCAGGTTAACGAAATCGTCGACGAGGTGCCCCGTGTGGACATCCCGGGCGATTGGGTAGACTTCGTCATCCAGGCGCCGCGCCCCTTCTACATCGAGCCGCTGTTCACGCGCGACCCGGCACTGATCACTGACTCGCAGATTCTGCGCGCCATGATGGTCATCAAGGGCATCTACGGCGAGTACGGCATTCAGCGCCTGAATCACGGTATCGGCTTCGACACGGCGGCTATCGAGCTTCTGCTCCCCACGTACGGTGAGGAACTGGGGCTTAAGGGCAAGATTTGCTCCTACTTCGTGACGAACCCCCACCCGACGCTCATCCCGGCCATCGAGTCCGGCTGGGTGAAGTCGATGCACTGCTTCGGCGGCGAGGCTGGCATGGCCGAGTACGTCCAGGCGCGCTCCGATGTGTTCTTCATCGGCCCCGATGGCTCGATGCGCTCGAATCGCGACTTCGCCCAGACGGCGGGTCACTATGCGCTCGACCTGTTCATCGGCGGCACGCTGCAGATCGACAAGTACGGCAATTCCTCTACGGCCACAGCGTCGCGCATCGCTGGCTTCGGCGGCGCTCCCAACATGGGCTGCGATGCCAAGGGCCGTCGCCACGCCACGCCGGGCTGGATGAAGTGCGGCGAGGAGTACGGCATGCACGACGAGCTGGTTGGCGACCTTCCCCGCGGCAAGCGGCTCGTCGTGCAGCTCCAGGAGACCTTCCGCGAGAAGATGGCTCCGGGATTCGTTGACAAGCTGGACGCGGTGGCCCTGGCCGAGAACGCCGGCCTCGATTTGCCCCCGGTCATGATTTACTCCGACGATTTGACCCATGTGGTCACCGAAGAGGGCATCGCCTACCTGCATAAGTGCACCTCCATGGCTGACCGCATGGCGGCTATCCGCGCCGTGGCCGGCTTCACCGAGGTGGGCATGGCCGAGGATCCGGCCGAGACGGCTTCGCTGCGCGAGCGCGGCATTTTCAAGACCCCGGCCGATCTGGGCATCGACGTTCGCCGCGCCAACCGCGACCTGCTGGCCGCTAAGTCGGTGAAGGACCTCGTGAACTGGTCCGGCGGCCTCTACAACCCGCCCGCGAAGTTCCGCAACTGGTAGTTCCGCATTCTGAATTGAGAGAGCAAGGAGGTTATCCGATGGCATTGAGGGAGCTTAATTTCACCTTCACTCCCGAGGACCCGCGTCCGTTTCCGCTGGGCTGGTCCCATCGAGGCGTCGTTGGCTCCGGCGACATGGAAGTCATGTTCGAGCAGGCAGACCTCGGCGGGCAAGTGCAGGTGAAGGTCTGCACGCCCGTGGTCGGCTTCGATGAGGTATGGGAGCGCGTTTTGGACCGCTGCATCAAAGAGAGCCAGGTCAGTGACGTTTCCATCGAGATTAACGACAACAACGCAACTCCGGTCGTGGTAGCTATGCGCATGCGCCAGGCCATTGAAGAGGCAAGGAAGGAGGCGGAGTAAATGAGCGATTGGAAGTCTCTGGAAGCCAAGAGCTTCTACGGCGCCTCCGCCCGCGAGCGCGCCATTGGCATCGTGGATGAGGGCACCTTTACCGAGCTCGCCGGTCCCCAGAATCGCATGAGCAGCCCGCATCTGCCTGTGCTCGGCGAGGCTGTGGAATGGGACGACGGCTGCGTGACGGGCGTGGGCCTGATTGGCAAGCACCCGGTGTTCGTCATCTCCCAGGAGGGCCGCTTCATCGGCGGCGCTGTGGGCGAGGTTCACGGTGCGAAGATGGTGGGCGCCTTTGTGCTCGCGCGTCAGATGTACGACCGCATCAAGGAAGAGCATCCCGACGAGCTGGCCGAGCGCCTGCCTGCCGTGGTTATCTCCTTTGAGACGGGCGGCGTGCGCCTTCACGAGGCCAATGCCGGTCTTCTGGCCCATGCCGAGGTAATGGATCAGATCCAGGAATCCAAGGGCAAGTTCCCCGTCATCTCGCTGATCGGGTCCAAGGTCGGCTGCTTCGGCGGTATGGGATTTGTGGCCGCCGCCACCGACGTCATCGTCATGAGCGATTTGGGCCGTCTGGGCTTGACGGGTCCGGAGGTCATCGAGCAGGAGATGGGCAAGGACGAGTTCGATTCTGCCGACCGTTCTTTGGTGTACCGCACCACCGGCGGCAAGCACAAGTACATCATGCGCGACGCGAACTACCTGGTGGAGGACACCCTGGGCGATTTCCACGACCAGCTGACCGCCATCATGGATGCGCCCTACGACGAGATCGTGAAGTGCCGTCGCATCGGCAGCGAAGAGCTCGTGGACGAGCAGCTGGCTTTAGCCGAGCTGTCGGTGGAGATGGCTCCCAAGGACGCGCGCGACGTGTGGGCCTACTTCGGCAACGAGGACGTCGATCAGATTCCCGAGATGACCACGGCCGAGTTCCTCGCTGTGGCGAAGCGTCGATAAGGAGGCAGCATCAATGACTGTTGAAGTAATGATTGGCCGGGGTCGCGATGCCATCGACATGGTGGTCGATCCGGGCAGCTTCCACGAGAACCAGGTGGGCGATGTGACGTTCCCCGACGACATCGGCCCTGGCGCCGTCGTCGGCGAAGCGGCTATCGACGGCCGCGATGTCGTCGTCATTGCCAACGATGCCCAGGCGTTCAACGACAAGTTCCCGGTTGTGTACTTCGGTGTCATCGGCCTGGAAGAGGCCTATAAGATGGCGAAGGTCGTTTACACCACGATCAAGCAGGACGCCGACAAGCCCGTGGGCGAGAAGCGCCCGCTGGTGCTCATCGTCGACACGCCGGGCAACGGCCCGGGCAAGATCGAGGAGATCTTCGGCATGAACAAGGCCACGGGCTCCTATCAGCTGGCTCTGGCCGAGGCTCGCAAGAGCGGGCACCCCGTGATCGCCCTGGTCATCGGCCGCGCCATTTCCGGAGCGTTCTTGTGCCACGGCCTTCAGGCGGACCACATCCTGTCCCTGTCGCCGGAGTTCGGCACCATGATTCACGTCATGCCCATCACCTCCATCTCCCGCATTACGAAGATGGACATCGAGCGCTTGGAGGAGCTGTCCAAGGAAAACCCGGTCTTCGCGGCTGGTCCTCAGTTCTTCTATCAGCTGGGCGGCGTCGATGAGCTGGTGGAGAACGTCGAGGATATGCGCCCGGTAGTGGCGCGCCATATCACCGAGGTGGAAGCTGCCAAGCTCGCCGGCGACGGCGACGCCACGGGCCCCATGGGCCATGGCACCCTCGGCGAGGAGCGCGGCGGCCGCATGATGCGTCGCAAGGTGATCGAGCGCATGGAGGATGAGTTCGCCTCCGTTGCGCAGCGTTACCTCTAGGACTACGTTATGGATGCAGCGCAGCAGCAACGGCTCGACGAGCTGGCGTATATGGCCGAGGAGTTCTCTACGGCTCCGACGCTGGCCGATATGCCTCGGCGCACCTTGGCCGACAAAGATGCGGCGGGCCCGACAAGTGCCCACGTCATCGAGGAAATTCACACACCGCTGAATTTCGCCTACACGACGTTCACCACGGGAAGCACCGCTTTCCAGAACATCGTGGGCGTTACGTGGTCGGAGCTTCCTGAGCGAGCGGCGGCCGGAGCTGCAGCGTTGCGGCGAGCCGGAGCCTGCGCGGGCGATAGCGTGCTTTTGTGCTATGGCCCGCTGGGCAACGTGTTTTCCCGCGAAGCCTTCGAAGAGGCGGGAGTGCGTCCGCAGTTTTTGACGCACTCCTCGCGCGACGCGTTTCTCGTGGCGCTGTGCCGCGAGCGTCCCGCCTTGGTGGTTGGCGAATCGAGTTTTCTGCGGGCCTCGTTAGAGGACGCCAAAAAGCTCGGGGTGTG
Organism: uncultured Adlercreutzia sp.; assembly: GCA_947426355.1. Classification (GTDB taxonomy): domain Bacteria; phylum Actinomycetota; class Coriobacteriia; order Coriobacteriales; family Eggerthellaceae; genus Adlercreutzia. Next base: position 9,109 of record CANEDU010000030.1, read on the forward strand.
GGATCTCGTTCCCGAAGGATTGCACCTGCTGTGCGCAGGCACGCCGCTGGATTTGGAGCTGCTGCCGATTGCCACCGAGAAGGGCGCCGTTGTGCACGACTTATACGGCTGCCAGGAATTCGGCTGGCTGGTGATGGACGGCTCGCCCTTGCGTGACGACCTGACGCTTGTGGGCGATTCCGATCGCGAAGGATGGGCAACGCTGGCTGTGGGAGGGTTGCCAACTGGGGATAGCTTTCCCGTCGGTGGGGGAGGGCACGTGCTCGACCCCGCCGGCCCCATCCACACCTACAGCCGTCAGCGCACGATGCCCGAGCTGGAAGTGGTCGTGCGGGCCTGCACCGCGCAATCGGCCATGACCCTCGAGCGGGCGTGCCGGTCCATCTTGCGCATCAAAGGACGTGTCGTGCGGGTGTCCCCCGATGTTGTGGTGGGCGCGCCGTCAAACGTCTTGGAGCTTATGGGGGCATGGCCGGATCTGCGCTCGGTGGCCGTCATAGACGACCCCGCGAAGACCGTGCTGTTCTCTCGTTTGCTCGAGGCGCAGGAGCGCTATCAGGCGATGTCCAAAAGCGATCCTCTTTGGACGAAGGGGCGTTGATCCATGCGGCTGCGTTTCCGTCGTCACGACCTCGTCACCTTGGCGCCGGTCGTTCGCCGGTCCATGGCGATGGAGGTGCTGGGCGATGAAGCGTGGTGGCCTTCTGAGGAAGTGGAGAAGCTGCGTCGCGGCGAAGTCGACGGCGTGCTGCTGCCGGGCATCGTTTCGCGGCAGCCCGAGGGAATCAGCGGCCTGGCCGTGGGATTTTCCTCGCCGTTTCGTCAGGAGGGAAACCGTCTTCGCGGCTGGACCGTCGTGCCGCCTTCGTCGGTAACGCTTATTCGCGATCCCTATCAGGTGATTGCGTGCAAGCGCTGCACGGCCGTTCAGGACCTGCCGGTTTTCAAGGTTCTGGACGAGGCCTGGGGGCAAGCGGCCGAGGTCGGTTTGCCCTGCGGAGTCTTTGGGTCTGCTGCCCTGCAGCTGGCCAGTGGTCTTCCGTACTGCCATGAGAAATCCGATTTGGATCTCGTGGTCAAAAAGGGAGCGTTCGAGGCCCTCGAGCGCTTCCACAACGCGGTGCGCACCTTGCAGCGCGAGAGCGGGATTGCCATCGATGTGGAAGTAGAGCTTCCCGATGGCGCGGGCGTCAAGCTCGCCGAGCTCTTCGATGCGGGAAACACCGTTTTAGCGAAGGGATTCAATAGCGTGCACCTCATGGAAAAGGACGAAGTGTGGGCTATGGATCATAGATATTCACTCTACTAAGAGAAGGAGAAAGAAATGGATGTCAAGTCTCGTGTGCCCGGCAAGATGGTCGAAGTGAAGGTCGCTGTGGGCGACACCGTGGCTACCAAGGACGTGCTCGGCGTTATGGAGGCCATGAAGATGAACCAGAACATCCCCTGCCCCTGCGACGGCGTGGTCAAGGAGATCAAGTTTGCTCCCGGCGATCGCGTGGACGCCGGCGCCGTGATGTTCGTCATCGAGTAACTGAGAAAACAGGGGCGGCTCCGTACGGAAGGGTTTCGGTGCCGCCCCTCTGAAACGTAAGGGGCAATTCATGGTTATCTACGGATTAGCCTTGCTCTCGGGATGCTTCTTCGGCGGCATGCTGCTGGGAGACATCCTCGGTATGGTCACTGGCGTTGGTTCCAATGTCGGTGGTGTGGGCTTCGCCATGTTGGCGTTGATTCTCATTTCGAGCAAGCTTCTGAAAGAGAACAAGCTCTCGACCAAGGCCCAGGACGGTATTTTGTTCTGGAGCGCGATGTATATTCCCATCGTGGTGGCAATGACGGCCTGTCAGGACGTCGCTGCGGCCATCATGGGCGGTGGCGTGCTCACCATCATTTGCGGCATTGTCTGCACCATTGTGCCGCTTCTGCTCATTCCGGTCATTTCGAAGTTGGGCGCGCCCTCCGAGCCGCTGCCCCCGCTCAACAAGGACTAGGGGGTTGTCATGGAACTGCTTGAGATGATTACCAACATCATGACCAAAAACGGCCTCGTCATGTCGTTCCTCGTCGTAGGTGGCGTCATGGCGCTCGCGAACCTGCTCGGCAAGGCCACTAAGGGCCGCATTGCCGGGTCGGCCATCGCCATCGTTTTCGGTCTGATCCTGGCACTGATCGGCGGCTTGGTCACGGGCGGCGAGAAGGGTCTTTCTGACGTCGCTATGTTCAGCGGCCTTGCGGTCATGGGCGGCGGTATGCTCCGTGACTTCTCGATTGTCTCCACGGCCTTCGGCGCCAGCCTCGAAGAGATTAAGAAGGCGGGACTGCCTGGCGTTCTCGCCTTGCTGATCGGCGTTGTTCTGGCCTTCATCATCGGCGCGATTTTCGCCTTCGCCTTCGGCTATACGAGCGCTGCCGACATGGCCACCATTGGCGCGGGCGCTGTTACGTTCATCGTGGGCCCGGTGACTGGTGCTGCCGTTGGAGCCTCGTCCGAGGTCGTGGCCATTTCTATCGCCATCGGTGTGCTTAAGTCCATCGTGGTCATGATCGCCACGCCCATGCTGGCAAAGCCCTTGGGACTGAACAACCCGAAGTCCGCCATGATTTTCGGCGGTCTTATGGGCACGACGTCTGGCGTTGCCGCTGGTCTGGCCGCTACCGACGAGCGTCTGGTTCCCTATGGCGCCATGACGGCCACGTTCTACACGGGCACGGGCTGCCTTTTGTGCCCGTCGATCCTGTATCTGGTACTGACGATGTTCTTCTAAGAGAAGGCGTCAATCTGTTCGAGCGCACGTGCCTGTGGCAGGGCATGCGGCGGTATCGAACAAAAGGGCGCACGGGGTCTTCATGGCAGGAGATTGCTCGGGTTGCCTTTTGAATTGGCATTGGAAAATGCACGGGGGAGAAGGAATTGAACGACGTGCGCTGGGCCTTGGCTGAGCCTGTGGTAAACGGTATGTTGCTTGAAGTGGCAACGGCGAACAAACCCGGTTTGGTTTGCTATGGCAGTACCGGAAGCCACGACGATATGAGCATACTTACGTTCATGTGCGGGTCGGCGTCCCTTCTCCCTTACTTTTTGGAGTTTATCGAAACCGGGCTCGCTTTTGAAGGGCGGCCTGATGAACTGTTCCGCGAAGTGCGGCGATTGGGTGTTCCCGCCGAGAAAAGGCTGCTTGAGGCCACGGCTGGCGTCAACACCCAGCGTGGCGCCCTGTTCGCTTTGGGCATGCTTGCCGCATTCGCGGCTCGCGTCTACGCCCTGCAGGGCGAAGTTCGCAGTGAGGCGCTGTTCGCTTTCGCGCGCCAAGCTACCGAGGGCTTGGTCGAGCGCGAGCTGGGCGGCGTTTCTCAGCCGAGCACCGCGGGCGAGAAGCTGTATCTTCGCTATGGAGCAACGGGCATTCGCGGCGAGGTTGAGGCAGGGTTTCCCTCGGTGGCCCAAGCGGGGCTGCCCGCCTTGCGCGAGGCTTTCTGCCGCGATGCCTGTCTTTCCGAAGCGCTGCGCCACAGTCTCGTCTCTCTCATGGCGGTGGTGGATGACACCACCGTCTTGTGGCGCGGCGACGACGAGCTTCTCGGCGAAGTACAGCGACTCGCGCGCGAGACCTTGGCGCGCGGGTCGGTATTTTCAGAGGGCGGAAAGAAGGCCTATCAAGCGCTTTGCGAGTTCTGCGGTGCCCATCGGTTGAGCCCCGGCGGCAGCGCCGATCTTCTTTCAGCCTCTATTGCGTGCTATCTGTGGGAGGAAGGCTCTTTTCCGTCGTCGGTAAGCCGCCGTTAGGGCGGCGCTTATTGGGCGTCGGGTGCGGCGCAGGAAGGAAGCTGTTGTGGCTACGGTAGCGGCATCGGTCCGAGGCGCGTCGCGCACGCGTTCAGTGGCCTTCGTGGGATTGACCATCGCCATCATGGCGGTTTCGGCGTGGGTGACGGTGCCTCTGGGCCCGGTGCCCTTTACGCTTCAGATGTTTGCCATCACGTTTGCCATTGTGGTGCTCAAGCCCAAAGATGCCATTACAGCCATAGCGGGATACTTGCTTTTGGGCGCTGTGGGCGTGCCGGTGTTCTCGGGCATGCGCGGAGGAATCGGCGTGCTTGCTGGCCCGACGGGCGGGTTTTTGTGGGGCTATCTGTTCGGCGTGGCTGCTGCGGCGCTGCTTTTGTACGCCCTGCGCACCCGCTTCGGTCTTGCGGGCGGCGCTCGCGCGGTAACTGTGACCCGTGCTGAGCGCGCGCAATTTTCACCAGCTCGCAAGGCGCTGTTCTTTGTGCGCAGTGCTGCGCCGGAAATCGTAGCGGGCGTGGTATTCACCGCGGTATCCTATGTGTGCGGATGGGCCCAGCTTATGGTGGTGGCCCAGCTTGATCCCCTTGCCGCCTTCCTTACGGCTTGCGCACCGTTCATCGTGCTTGATCTGTGCAAAATTGTCGCAGCCGTAGCCTGTGCTCAGGCCGTGCGGGCTGTTGTGGAGCCCTAAGCTATGATAGCTACCGATGAATTGGCCCTCAACCTTCGCTCGGGCCATCCCTGGTCGCTGCACACCTTCGATTGCGTGACGTCGACGATGACGGAGGCGCGTCAGCTCGCCGATGCGGGGGCAGCCTCATTTACGGTGGCGCTTGCCGACGCGCAGACTGCCGGCACGGGGCGCCACGATCGCGCGTGGTCATCCGATACCGGCGACGGCTTGTGGATGACAGCGCTCATCCGCCCCGATCTTTCGCCTGATCAGGCTCCTTGGTACACCCTAGGGACTGCCGTAGTGGTGGCGGAGTGCCTCGATAAGCTCGGATTTCCCGTGGGCATCAAATGGCCGAATGACGTGCTTGTGTCCGAAGGCCCCTACTTACGCAAGAAGCTGTGCGGCATTCGGGCCGAAATGGAAGTAGCCGAAGACGGAACGCTTTCTTGGGTCAGTGTCGGAATTGGTCTTAACGTGCACCAATCGCGATTCGAGGGCGCCCTTGAGCCGATAGCGGCAAGCTTGGCCATGCTCAAAGAGGCGGTCCCGTCACGGGCCCAATGCGCTGGTGCGATTCTCGACGGGCTGGAGTTGCTCACGAAAACCTTCGAGACGGAAGGCTTCGAGCCCGTGGGCCGTCGCTGGACGGCGCGCGCCCTCGGATTGGGGGACGTGGCGACAGTGCGCGACCTCGAGGGCGAGCAGACCGGCATCGTTCGAGGTCTTGATGAGATGGGGCATCTTCTTCTGGAGCGGCCAGGCGAGCGGGACTGGTACACCGTCATGGCGGGCGATCTGGTCTTCGAGCGTTCGGCGAACATGGCCGCTTCTTGCAGGTAAATCGCCTCTTTTTATATCGACAATAGCGAGTCGGTCGTATATCATCCCATTCATTGATTGATACGATGTTTTGGGAGGGCACGCCCGTGTTCGAGTTCTTGTCTTCACCGTTTGGCCTGGTGGCTGTTGGTCTTGGCGTGCTGGCGGTGGCAGTGCTCGCGTTGTGCCTCTGGATTACCACGCTTGATCGTCGTATGCGCGGTATGGCCGACGGTCTGGAGGCCGAGCGTCGCAAGGTGGCCGAAATGCAGATGGTGATCGGTCGTCGCAGCAATGCTGCTCGCAGCTATGGCGGGCGAGGCCGTGCGGCGGCTCCTGCCCCGGCACCGGCTGCGGCACCTATGGCTCAGGCAGCTTCCGGTGCAGGCGTGGCAGGTGCTCCGGTCGCTGGCGTTCCGACCGCTACCCAAGCGGCTTATGCCGCCCAGCCGGCCGCTCGTGGTCGGGCGACGCGTCCCGCGTCGGCGCCTGGCGCCGGTTGGACGCCGAGCAGCATCCCCATGCCCGCTTCCAACGAGGTTGACGCTTGGGTTGGCGGCGCGCCGGCTCAGCAGCCCATCATCATGCCCGATCGCAAAATGTCCCGCAAGGCCCGCCGCGAGGCTGAGCGCGCCTTTGCTGCTCGCGCCGCTGCCGAGCTCGAGGCCCGTCAAGCCCGTCGCGCTCAGGAGGCCGCTTCAGTGCAGCGCGCCGCCGCCCAGCCGGGCGCTCGCGCTGGCTATGCGGTTCCCCGCGCGGCCGGCCAAGCTCCGCGCGCAGGCGTTCAGGCTGGTCGTCCCGGTGCGCCGGCGGCTCGCGCTGCCGCCCAGCCTGCCGGCGTGCCCGCTCAGGCGCAAGGCTTCGCGCCGGTTCAGCCCGCCTACGGGGCTGTTCCTCAGGGGGCTCGTGCCCGCCACGCCCGCTAAGGTTGCCGAGCTAGAAGAGCGATGGAAGTCGCGGATTTTTCTTGTTAGTTGGCGGTGCTAGCCGCGGTAAGCCTCGCGCAAGCGCGCAATGTCGTGCGCGTAGATGGCGAGGGTGGCATCGGGTTCTTCCAAATAGAATGGCACGGCAGCTAGCTTCGGGTGATTGACCATGGCGGCCAAGGCTTCAAAGCCGATGCGCCCTTCGCCGATGCGCGTGTGACGGTCCACGTGGCTGCCGCGCTCGTGGGCGGCGTCGTTCAGATGAACGGCGCGCAGCTTGTCCAGGCCAATGACGCGATCGAATTGGTCCAGCACGCCGTCAAGGTCGCCCACGATATCGTAGCCTTCGGCCCATGCGCTGGCGCAATCGAGGCAAACGCCCACGTGCTCTGGGTGGTCAACCTGGTCGATGATGGCCGCCAGCTGCTCGAAGGTCGTTCCCACTTGGGTGCCCTCGCCGGCCATGGTGTCCAGCAGCACGCAGGTTTTCATGCCGGGAGCTACGACGTTGTTTAAGGCGTTGGCTACCTCGGCCAGACCATCTTCCACACTGGCGCTCAGACGGCTGCCCGGACGGATGAGGTAGAGCGGTCCTTCCACCTTTGCCAAGCGCGCCAGGTCCTCGGCGTACACCATGAGGGTGAAGTCGCGCTCGCTCGTCTTGTCGGTCGCCGGGTTGGCATCGTAGGGTGCGTAGGCCAGCACATCGCGAATGCCGTGCTCTTTGGCGTAGGCCAGGTAGGCGGCTGCGTCCTTCTCGTCGAGCTTCGCGCTCGCGCCTCCGCGTGGGTTGCGCGTAAAGTACTGAAACGTGTTCGCCTGAATGGAGACGGCTTCCTCGGCCATTTCGAGAAACCCCTTTTTGCGAGATAGGTGACAGCCGATGGTGAGCATGACGGTTCCTTTCGAACGTAAACTTTTCTCTGTGGCCCAAAAGCCGCCGAGTGAACTTTTGCTCGCGAAAAATCATAGACCTGAGGGCTTTTGATGGTCGCAAACAGGCTATTTCGTTCATGGATTCGTTGATTTAGGCAGGTATTGGCTCCCTCAGCTCAGGTTCGAGACGTTTCAGGAGTTCATGCGGCGGCTTTTGGGTCCACAAAACGAAAACGAGGCCGCCTTGCGCTCCCCGTCGTCCCATGCGTCTGCGGATGCTGCGCGTTTCACGCCGATGGACGGTTGCGCGAAGGCGGACCGTGGTAGAATTGCTGCACCTCAAAAACGCACCCGAAATCCACCAGGAGAGGCTCGCCTTATGGCTCGATCCCCCC
>CANEDU010000031.1 GCA_947426355.1 uncultured Adlercreutzia sp.
CTGGCGCTCCACCATCTTCTCGGGCAGACGCAGCTCGCGGCCGACGACGCGCACCTCGTCCTTGTACAGCAGCTTCACGGGCTCTACCAGGCCGAACTGCAGGTCCTCCGGCAGGCCGCCCACGTTGTGGTGCGCCTTTACTCCGTCCTTGGACTCCAGGATGTCGGGGTAGATGGTGCCCTGGCCGAGGAAGTCCACCTCGTCGCCCACCTTGCGGGCCTCCTCCTCGAACACGCGGATGAACTCGCCGCCGATGATCTTGCGCTTGGTCTCGGGCTCGTCCACGCCGGCCAGCAGATCCAGGAAGCGGTCGGTGGCGTCCACGTACACCAGGTTCGCGTCCATCTGGTTCTGGAACACGTCGATGACCTGCTCGGATTCGCCCTTGCGCATAAGCCCGTGGTTCACGTGCACGCACACGAGGTTCTTCCCGATGGCGCGAATCAGCAGCGCGGCCACCACCGACGAGTCCACGCCGCCGGACAGCGCCAGCAGCACCTTCTTATCGCCCACCTGCTCGCGAATGGCGGCTACCTGCTCGTCGATAAATGCCTGGGCGAGCTCGGGCGTGGTGATGCGCTCCATGTCGTCGGGGCGAACGTTCTCATCCATGGGGACCTCCTCGGGGGTCTGCGTCGGCTTTTCCGTTGAGGGGATTATAGCGAAAGACCGCTGTGACGGGGGCGTGACAGGGCCGCAACAGAGAAGCAGAGCCCCTTGGCGGCGCGCATGTTCTATCCATAATGGAAAACATCATGGAAAGCGGAATCTTGAGCGGGCGACATGCGGAAGGGAGGCGTTCGTGGCGATACTGGAATTCGCGCTCGTGGTACTGGCTTGCGTGATCGGGTCGGCCACGCTGTGCCAGGTGGTGCCGCGCCTGTCGCTGCCGCTCGTGCAGATTGCGGTGGGCTGCGCGGTGGCGCTTATGGTGCCCGGCGTCCGCGAGATGCACATCTCCTCCGAGCTGTTTCTGGTGCTGTTCATCGCGCCGCTGCTGTTCGACGAGGCCCGCTCCACCGACCCGCGGCAGCTGTGGGAGAACAAGGGCGCCATTCTGTCGCTGGCCGTGGGGCTGGTACTGGTCACGGTGCTCGTGGTGGGCTTCGTGCTGAACTGGTTCGTGCCCTCTATTCCGCTGGCGGCCGCCTTCGCCTGCGCCGCCGCCCTGGCCCCCACTGACGCGGCGGCCGTGGGCGCGCTCGCCTCGTCGGTGAGCCTGAAGAAGCGTCAGTCCACGCTGCTTTCGGGCGAGTCGCTTATCAACGACGCATCGGGCGTGGTGGCCTTCCAGTTCGCCAGCGCGGCGGCGCTCACGGGCACCTTCTCGGCGCTGGATGCGGGCGGCGAGTTTTTGCGGCTGTTCTTCGGCGGTATTGCTGTGGGCGCGGCGCTCGGGTTGGCGGGGCGCCTCTCGGTGCGCCTGCTGCGGCGCGGCGGCTACGAGAACACCACTACCAACGTGCTCTATGAGGTGTTCTCGCCCTTCTTCGTGTTCCTGTTCGCGGAATGGCTCGGTACCTCCGGCATTCTGGCCGTGGTGGCCGCTGGGCTCGTTATGGCTGAGCGTCAGCAGCGGCTCACGTCCGCTTCGGCGGCCCAGCGCCAGCTGGTGTCTAACGGTTTCTGGCGCATCATCGTGTTCCTCATCAACTCCGTGGTGTTCACACTGCTGGGCATGGAGCTGCCTCAGGCCGTTACGCCCGCCATCGCTGACAACTTCTCGCTGCCGTTCCTTTTGGGGGTGGTGGCGCTCGTCACGGTGCTCATCATGGGCTGCCGCTTCCTGTGGGCGCTCGCCATGGAGGCGGTCCATCGTGTCGCGCTGCGCCGCCGGCGTGGGCGGAAGCTGCGCCAGCGTTCGTCGAAGATCGAGACCGTCGACACCAACCAGCCTTCCCCGACGCCGCACCTGCGTCACGCGCGACCCCATTGGCGGGAGCGCGTGGGCAGCCTGCTGCGCAACGCCGCAGCGCTCACGGTGGGCGGCCCGAAGGGCGCGGTCACCCTTTCCATCATCTTCACGTTGCCGCTTACCATGGCCGACGGCACCACGCCTTTTCCCGACCGCGACCTCATCGTGTTCCTCACAGCGAGCGTCGTGCTGTGCACGCTGCTTCTGGCCGATGGGCTCTTGCCCCGCCTGGCGCCGCGAACGGAAAGTGCTACCAGCGAGGATGACCTGCGCCGCGCCACCATCCGCGTGCTGGAGGGAACGCTGCGCGAGCTGCAGGCTATGCTGGACGCCGACGACACATCCCAATACGACCCGGCCCTGCGCCTGACCATCGCCCAGTACCGCATCCGGCTCATTCACGAGCGCGAGGCCCAAAGCGACGGCTGCGGAAAATCGCTCGAGGAGCTCTCCCGGGCCGTGCGCGAAGTGCAGCAAAAGCGCGCCGACGAGCTGCAGAACGCGGCCGGCCTCAGCGTGGGGGTGAGCATGCCCTACTATGCCACGCTGCGCCGCATTCGCCGCTCCATCGGCTACGACGGCACCGACGTGAACGTGGGGTCGCGCTTCGGCGGCCTGCGCGGCCGGGCGGCGCTTTTGTGGCAGCGCACGCGGCCGGGAACGGTGGAGACCGACCAGGACGAGCGCATCTACTACGACACCTGCCTGTTCGCCATTCAGTTGGAACACGCCGCCATCGACTACCTGCAGGACGTCGCCGCGCAGGATGACGATCGCAAGAAGGCCGCCACGGCGCTTCTGGAAGAGCACCGCATGGCCTTAAACTCGCTGTGGAACCGCATCAACTACGGGCAGGACGTGAAGCAGGCCGATCGCCCTGACATCACCATCGGCCCCCATGAGAGCCTGCCCGAGGGCATGGAGCCACTGTTCGGCAAGCAGGTCGCCGAGGCCGCTCGCTACGCCGACGAGGTGGACGCCGACGCGCTCTCCATCGAGCTCGACCAGATCCGCCACCTCCAAGAGCACGGCGAAATATCCCTGCCCATCGCTAACGCCCTGCGCCAACGCGTCTACGTTCTCCAAATGACGCTGGGGGAGTAGGTGGTGCTACTGCTCGGCACTCAACAGTTGGCGGCAAAGTCTCTCAAGTTCTGGAATGCTTTCCGTGGCGGTTGCCCAGATAATCTCCGGTTTGAGTTTGCCGTATCCGTGGGCGATGCGATTTCTCAATCCGTAGGCCTGACTCCAGATTTCAGCAGGATGCATCTCTTGCAGTGCGTCGTAATAGCCACCACCGCCAACAAGTTCGCCAATTTGGAAGATCGGCATCAGCACGAGATCAAGATAATCATTGTTGGTGGCGATGTTTTCTGCTGTGATGCCGTATCGCTCGATGCGATCCGACACGCTTTCGCAGAGAGGAAGCATGAGCTCGAGGCATTCGATCGCGTCAGGATTTCGCATAGAGGAGCTTCCTATCTTTGAGATAGCGCTGCTGGGCGCGCGGATAGAAAGAGTCGGATCCGCATACAACGTCTACGGAGCGTCCAAGTGCCTTTTCGAGGGCAACCCCAAGGCCTCCGAGAGAGAAAAGCGTGAACGAGTTGCCGCATTCGATGCAAATGTCAACGTCTGAGTTCTCGTCGGCCTCTTCGCGCGCGTAGGAGCCGAACAGATACGCCTCCGTAATGTCGTACCGAGGCATTACCTCGCAGACGGCCGAGGAAATGGTATGTTCGTCCAGCACTTTCATGGTGCAAGTGTATCACAGAGGGGCGACCGCGCATGGTGGCGCTTGCTTCTGGGAACTTGCAAGCGATTCCAACAGATCAAGCTGAGTCGGTGCCGTTTGGGATGCGCTGCCGGAAGAACAGGTGTCCCAGGTGGCGCGCTTGTGGTGAACGGGGTGGGGCGGCGGTGCGCACGGGAACAGGAGCGGCTGGAGATTTCGTTAGCCGACAGTTAGGTTGTCTTGGCCAACTGATTGGAATACGCCTTTGCCAGTGTGGAGTTGATGAGCTTTTTCTCGCTTCCGAAGGCTTCCCGTTGTATCTCTGAGGCCTGATTCATATGCAGTCCCTTCGAATCGTGCTCCTCTCGCGTGAGCAAGGCGAGTGCGCCGTTGTTCTTCTGTCCGACGTGATGGTATTCGTAGGGGTTTCCGTTCGCGTCAAGAGGGTTCAGCCCCTTGTTCATTCGCTCCAAGTTGGTTAGGCCGCTCTTGTCGGCTCTCTTCAGGTCGATTTCCCTTGCGAGAACCGTCCTATTTCCTTGCGGGGTCTTGATGGTGCAGGGCGTCAGCCCTGCATTCTTGTACACTGCGTACTCATCCATGTTCCTCATGTCCCTGATGACTTGTAATGGGAGCTCGGATTCCATCTGGATGGTGGCCGCCTCGCTCATGCTGAGCCCACTCCGAGATGCGCGGAGCAGGCCCGCTCCCTCGGTTATCCCTCCTGTTGCAGCTCCGATTATCGCTCCTGTTTTGAAGCCCTCGCTGGCTCCGAGGGCTGCCGCCTTTATGGCTTCCTGGGCATCCCCGGTTTCCAGACCCTTCATGATCCCTGCGACGGTGCCGGACACCGAGGCGTCGATCACCGAGCCGATAACGGCGCCCTCGGTGGCGAACGTGAATATCGCCGTGATTGCGGTGGGAGCGCCCACGGCGGGTGCTATCGCGGTGACGGTGGCACAGACCACAATGACGCCGGTCCCCACAGCAACGTTCGACGCGACTTTCTCCCAGGTGTCGTCGTAGGACGTGAATTCCTTTGCGACGGTGGTGTTTCCGTCGTTGGTGAACACGTAGGGTGTGTCGCCGAAGTGCCTGACCACGTCCTCCAGGCTGTAGCCGAAGAAGACATTGGACTGCGAGTTGAACGCGACTTCATCAAGGTACTCTTGGGAGACGTAGGCGACCTCGACTTCGTCCACAAGGTAGTCGCCAGATTCGAGCTCTGAAACCAGGGCGTCGTACACACTCTCCTCGAGCCCGTCGACCAGGTCCGGGTCGGATGGGGTATCGTACTCAGATGGGTACTCGTAAGAGGCGGGTGATGCCAGCGATGTCTCCTCGGCTTTCGTCGGCGCTGCGCAACCCGAGAGCGCGAGGCAGGTGCAAAGCGTGACGGCAATCAGGCGGCGCCTCATTCTCATTGTGCGTCCTCCTCGTCTCGGGGGGAGGGTAAGATCTGCGCAGCGCCGCTTTCGGGAAGTTCCCTTTGCTGCGCGGTCCTACGCTTGCGCAGGCCGATGGGGGTGGCGATTCCGAAGATTATGGCGAGCGCGATCGCAACGCCAAGGAGCACGCCAATGTCATGGTGGCTCTCCTCGTCTTCGGCGATCTCCTCGGCCGCTTCGGGGGTGACGAGCTGTCCGTTTTCGGCAATAACCTCCCCGTCAGACACTCTCTGGTTGATCTCCTTAATGGGTGTGCCGGTAACGGCATAGCACTTGAGCACGGGGTCGTCGCCGACGTAGATCTTCTTCACGGTCTCCTGGCCTGTGTAGTCGTTCTTCGCCGTCAGTGTGTAGATGCCGTCTTCGGTGTACCTATCGCCGTCCCGCGCCGGTCCGTTGAAACGCGTGTCCTCCACGAGGCCGTTCGCCCCTGGCGCCATGACCTCTTTCTTGACATTGATGTCGAGGTAGCGAGAGCGTGCGAGATCGAGGTAGAAGCCCTCGGGCGCGTAGGACTCGTTGGCGAGCTCGTTGCCCGTTGCCAGGTCGAATGGGAAGAGCATGCAGTTGCCGTTGCGCACGGCGAACTTGAAGATGATCTTGTAGTTCGAGTATTCGGGCGCGATGGAGACCGGCCCGACCTTACGCGGATCGTTCTTTATCTCGTAGTTTAGGCTCACCTCGTAGTCGCCCTCCTCGAAAAGCTCCACTTCGGTTTCCGCCCCCTGCTCCACGCCGTCGAGATAGTTCACGTAGACCTGTGGTGCAGATGTCTCGTTCTGGTAATTCGTCTGGCGGACGATCAACGTGCCGCGGCCGAAGTCCTGCTTGGCGACGCCGAAGTGCTGGTCGTAGCCATTGTCGTCGTCGTTGATGCTGAGCGCCTCGCTGCCGTTGAGCGCATTGATGTCTTGGTCGAGATTGAAGGAGAGTTTCACCTTGTCACCCACGGTTTTAAGGAAGACGGGATAGCCCTTGTTGCTCTCCGCAACGCTCGTGAATCTGGTGATCGAGAACGTCCCAAGCTTCCAGCCGAAGTGGGGGTTGCTTTCCTTGATGGTGTTGGATTCGGAGTATCCCGTATCCGTGCCTGTGTCGACCACCTCGTCGTAGTAGTAGATGGTTCCGTTCAAGACGTCATCGGCATAGGCGCTTGCGGGCAGAAGGCCCGCCGCAACGATAAGTGTCGTAATGCAGCATCGCAGTATCCTCAGCATTTCCCGCCCTTCGCTCGTCGACATCGGGTGACTGCCCACATATGATGCCGAGATTCTCGCCGCTACGTGCGGGAGCCAATAAGCCTGCGGACAAAGAGTCTGACTCCTTCACCGCTGCTATTTTACTGCGTGCGTCCCCCTTCGGTCCATGTTTTACGGTGAGCCGTCGGCGATTACGCATAGCCGTTTGGGGGAGGATTGCCGCTCAATTGTTGGTTAGCAGCGAAGCGTTGATCGAGCGAGTGTGATAAGCGCTGGGAACTGCCTTTACGAATTAGTACGTGTGGCTCTTACGCCGGAAGCCATGCGCCTTGCGCCATAACCTATAATCAATCACGACGAGAAAGGTCAGAGCATGGAATACGGCAATGTGCTAGTAATTGGGAACTCGGGCGTTGGAAAATCGACGCTCATAAATGCGGTCTTGGGTGACACGGCAAAGGAAGTCGCGCCGACTGGCGTTGGCATTAGCGGTACGACCAAGGATCTAAAAATCTACGAGGACGACTCGATACCGTTTCGACTTATCGATACCATTGGTTTTGAGCCGGCCTTTCTAAAGCGTAACTCCGCCATCAGCGCCGTCAAAAAATGGTCAAAAGACAGTGCCAAGAAAGGCAACGAGGACAAGAAGATCAACGTGATTTGGTATTGCGTTGAAGGAACTTCTAGCAAGTTGTTTCCTGAGGCGATTAAAAGTTTGTCTCGTGCTACCAAGATGTGGGAGAGCGTTCCGGTCATTGTGGTAATTACAAAATCGTACTCGGTCCCCGACCGTGGGCAAAATGTTCAGATGGTCAACAATGCCTTCGCGACGCAGAAACGTTATTCCAAGAACCTCAAAGCCGTAATCCCGGTTGTGGCCTCTACGTTCAAGCTTAACGACACGGCGTTTGCGCCCCCCGAGGGCATAGGTGAGCTCATTGAAGCGACAAACGCCGTCATGCCGGAGGGAATACGCGCAGCAGAGAAAGACATTTCTGCTTTCAAGCTAAAGAGGAAGCGCGCCTTGTCTCAGACTGTCGTAGCTGCCTCTACGACAGGCGGAGCTGTCGTGGGCGCTGTCCCTGTTCCCATCCCGGATGCATTGATTCTCTCTCCCATAGAGGTCGCGGAGATTAATGCGATTGCGACTATTTACGAGATAAAGAATAACGAAGAGTCGAAGAAGTTCATCAACTCGATCGTTGAAGTTGGCACGGTGAGCCTTGCCGCCAAGGCTGCCATTAATGCGCTTAAGGCCATACCAGGAGTCAACCTAGCGGCTTCTGTTGTCAATTCTATAATCGCTGCCTGTTTTGTGGCTGCAATAGGCGAGGGCTCGGCGTATGCGTTCGAGAAAGTTTATTTAGGAGAAAAGTCGGTAGCCGATGTCGACTGGGTCAAGAAGTTCATGGAATCGAAGCTCTCAAATGAGTTTATTGAAAAGGCGACGGCCGTAGTTCAAGAGGTAGCAAAAACCGCCGGAAGCAAAGATATGACGAAAACTATTGGCAATATTGTGAACGCTTTATTTGTACAAGATGGTGTCGAAAAGGTGGGTGATTCATCTAAGCGTTAAAACCGAGCTATGCGGCTGCCTCTGTGTTTGTCATCTCCTTAAAGGAAACGACGCCTCTGGGCCTCTAGGGCGTTGTTTCGGTATCAAGCAAAACACTCAACGGAGGGGGATCTCCTCGGGCGCATTCTACGTTGCAGGGCAGTGTCCGTGATGGGTCAAAGGCCGTGATGCCATGAACATTGCCGCGCGCTATCGCCCGTCCGCGAGAGGCTGATGGCAAAGCGGTCTCAGTAATTCAGTCCGAAGGCCCACAGGGGGATGACGTTGCCGTGGCCGTATTCGATGTCGTCCTTCACGATGAAGCCGCGCTCTGCATCGCGAAGCTGCTTCGCACCCTTGCTTTTGCCGCCTACTTCGAAGGTGGCGCCGTCGATTTGGAAGTCGGATATCGGCGAGCTGAAGATGTGCTGGTTGACGCGCATCTGGTTAAAGAAGAACGTCTCGCGAACGGTGCCGATATCGGGCGTTCCATCGCTGAGGTTGTAAAGAATATTCGCGTTATCCAGATAGGCCTTCTCGACCTTCCCCAGGCCGTTGATGCTCGTCGAGGGTTCGCGCAGCTGGGCGATCATGCCGGCCTTCTCGATGAACATGAGGTAGTCCTCTAGGTTGTTCCGGCTGGCTCCAATCTGCGCAGCCAGTTTCGTCATGTTGGGCTTGAAGGGGGCAAGCGTGCTGACGAGGGCCATCAGCTTGCGCAGCTTGCGACCGGTTGAGGCGTTCATGTTCGCGAACTGGGGAATGTCGACCTCAAGCGTGCGGTTGATAACCTGCGCGAGCTCGATGGGGAAGTCCGGGTCCTGGCCAAAGGGGTAATAGCCGCTGATGAGGTACTCACTGAAGTAGGGGAGCGGGTGGCTGACGTCGGGGATGGAGGCGCGGTTTTCGAGGATGTCCTCAAGCGAGAAAGCCGGCGTTTCTATGCCGTGGCGCATGGCGAGAAACTCCCGGAACGAGAGGCCCTGGAGATGATATTTCGGTGCCCGGCGGCTGAGGTCCGCTTCACCGCGCTCGATATCGAGAATCGACGAGCCGGTGAAATACACGTGCATGTCGGGAAACGAGTCGTAGATGGCCTTCAGCTCGCGGGACCAGCCCTCGTACTTGTGAATCTCGTCTAAGTAGAGGAAGGCGCCGCCGCTTTTGCTGAAGGCCTCGGCCGTGTCGAAGAGGGTGTGGTCCGAGAAATACAAGTTGTCCGCCGAAGCGAAGAGGGCCTGCTCGGCCTGATTCGCGTGCTTGATGCGCTGCAGGAAGAGCGTGGTCTTGCCGACGCCTCGGGGACCGACCAGGCCGAGCATGCGGTTGTCCCAGTTGATGCGGTCGTAGACGTATCGGTGGAAGTCGCTCGCTGTGTTCTCAAGCAGGCGGTACATCGTTTCATAGAGGCGTTCCATGGCAAATCCTTCAAAGTGCACTCATCCAGTGCGGAAATTGTACCATAATCGCACTCATTGAGTGCGTTTTTTGGCAAAACCTGCACTCAATGAGTGCAGGTTCGCGAACTGCTGATTGTTGGGGGAGTGGGGCGTCCGGTCTTCCGTGGCTATTTCTCGTCCAGGGCGCGTACCGACTTGGGTAGGTACAGCACGAGGCCGAGCGCTAGGCAGGCAAGGCCGTCTACCAGGAAGAACGGCGCGATGCCCATGACCTCGGCCAGTACGCCGCCGATGGCCACGCCCACGGGTGTGGCGAGGCCCATGGCTGCGGTGAGCAGGCCCATGGCGCGGCCCATCTTGTCGTCGGGCACGTTGCGCTGGGTGAGCGTCATGGTGGGCCCGTTGAACCAGGCGCAGGCCGCAGCCATCACGACCACCAGCCCGATGAAAGCCGGGAAGGCGCTGGACGGCAGAAGCCCGCAGGCCGCCGTGGCCGCGCCTACGATGACGGCCGCCACGGCGATGAGCCCTGCCAGGCGCTTGCCGCCGCCCCAGGCGATGAGGATGCCCGACCCCACGAGCATGCCCACGCCGAAGGCGCCCTCCACGATGGAGGCCGCGTAGCCGTCGCCGCCGAAATAGTCGTAGGTCATAAGCGGGAACACTGCCGAAAGCGGCCCGAAAATCATCATGCCCACCGTCACGCCGGCAATCAGCAGCACCAGCCCGCGCGTCTTCGCGATGGCGCGCCAGCCGTCCGCCAGGTTCGCCAGCACGTGCTGCGTTTCCGCCGAGGCGTCCACCACGGTGGGGATCTTCGCCAGGGCCAGGCCCAGAATGGCCACGCAGGCGCCGGCGAAATCGAGGAACATCACCGACGAGAACCCGAGGGTGGTGTACAGGAAGATGCCGAAGGCCGGCGCGCCGATGGCGGCGACCGAGGCCAGCAGCTGGTCCAGCGTGTTGATGCGCAGGAGGTGCTTGTCGGGCACGAGCATGGGCATGGCCGCCATCATGGCCGGGCTGTGGAAGGCCTGGCCCACCGCGCGGGCCACGCAGACGGCGAGAAGCAGCGGAATGGACACGTCGCCGGCCAGGATAAGCAGGGCCGCCACGAGCGAGATTACGCCCACGGCCCCATCGGCGGCGATCATGATGAGTTTGCGGTTGTGCTTGTCGGCCACCACGCCTCCGAACGGCGAGATGAGGCCGATGGGCAGCATGACGGCGATGTTCATGACGGCCAGCGCCAGGGCGCTTCCGGTGGACTCGGTCACGTACCACACCACCGCGTAGCCAGCGGCGTAGCTCGTGATCATGGAAACGGTCTGGCCGGCCCAGATGAACGCGATAATGGCGAGCCAGTTCTTCGGCAGCGGCAGCCCGGCGGCGCTCAACGTGGGCTCGGACGTGGGTGCGGATGTGGGGTTGAGCGCAGATGCGGGTTCGGGCGCAGGCGTTTCGCGGCCGGCCTCGGCAGGATGCTCGGCGGCGTTATCGGTAGAGACAAGGGGGAATTGTTCGGTCATGGAAATCTCCTTCAAGGGTGCAGATGCGCCGTGCGGGTGCGCGGACATCTTCAGGGTGCGGTTGCGGAAGGGGTTGCGCCAGCCATTTCAGGTTGCAAAAAACGGCGCAACAAGAAGTTGCCCGTGAGGGGCAACCGTGCTCTCAGCTCTGAGAGGGATTTGTTACAGCGCCAGCATTCCGGCCATCAAAACACCCAGCCTTGGTCGATTCCAATGTCCGCCCAGTGTAGGCGAGGGCTTTGCGGCTGTCAAACTGGCTACAGCTGGGGCGTGGGGGAGTAGCGCGGGTCCGCAGCCCGATATACTGGAGGCGTTGACGTGCCAGAGGGCGAGCGCGCTCCAAAGGCGCCTCGGCCGATGCAGGGAGGGCCTATGCTGGAACTGACCAAGGAGAACTTCGATGCCCGGGTGACCGATGCGCCTGGCGCGGTGCTCGTGGACTTCTGGAGCCCCGGCTGCGGCCCGTGCCGGGCTATGGAGCCGGTGCTGGAAGCGGTGGCCGAGCGCCATCCCGAGGTGTCCTTCGCGAAACTGGATGCGGCCGCGTACCCCGATATCGCCTGGGCGTTCGGCGTGGTGAGCGTGCCGACGCTCGTGCTGTTCCGCAACGGCGTGCCCGTCGGCGAGATCGTGGGGGCGGTGCCCGCCTCACGCGTGGAGGAGCTGCTGGCATCATGAGCGAGAAGTTGAAGAAGCTGCGCAAGTCGTTGGAAGGGTCGGCGAAGCCCGCATCTTCGAAGGGGCTCTCGCCGGTTGAGGCCGCGCGGGCGGCGGCCCAGGAACGCATGGGCGCAGGTCGCGTGCCGCCCCGCGCCCCCGGTTATGCCATCGCGCGCGCCCGGGGCAAGGAGGCGCGCCAGCGCGTGGGGCGCACCGAGCTCGGGCGCTGGGAAGTCCGGCAGAATCGCGCCGCTGCCCTAGATCTCGTCTTCGCCCAAGACGCCGACCGCCTGTCCGATCTGATCCCCGAGCGTCATAATCGCATGGCAGCCAACCCCTTTGCGTTCTATCGCGCCACGGCCGCTTCCATGGCCGCCGACCTGGCCACGCTGCCCGATACGGGGATTATCGTCCAAGCTTGCGGCGATGCCCACATCGCCAACTTCGGCGGATACCGCTCGCCCGAGAGCAACCTCGTCTTCGACCTGAACGATTTCGACGAGACCTCCCGAGCCCCCTGGGAATGGGACGTGAAGCGCCTCGTCGCATCCGTGGCCATCTGCGGCCGGCATCGGGGTTTTGGCGACGATTGGTGCGATAAGACCGCCCAGCTTACGGCTGAGAGCTACCGGGCGGCCATGGCGTACTTCGCCGAGCTGGGCGCGCTGGATGTGTGGAACGCCTACATCGACGTGGGCCATGTGCTGGAAAGTCTCGCGTCCCATGTCAGCAAGGCCGATCGGCGCCAGGTGGCTGCCGACCTGAAGCGCGCTTTCTCCAAGACCCACGAACGCGCCTTCGACAAGCTCGTCACCATGCGCGACGGCCAGGCCGAAATGGTGTACGACCCGCCCGAGATCGTGCCGCTGTGCCGCTTTCTGTCGCCGGACAACGCCGAGCGCGTGAAGGAGGCGCTGGCGACGCTCATGGAGGGCTACCGCGGCGCGCTTCTGCCCACCTATCGCCCGCTGCTCGCGAATTACCGCGTGCTTGGCATCGCCCAGAAGGTAGTGGGCGTGGGCAGCGTGGGCACGCGCTGCTGGGTGGCCGTGCTTACGGGCACGGAGGTGGCCGACCCGCTGGTGCTGCAGATTAAGGAGGCGAACGCCTCGGCGCTCGAGCGTTGGTGCGGGGCGAGCCCCTACGCCTCCCATGGTGAGCGCGTGGTGCAGGGCCAACGCCTCATGCAGGCTACGAGCGGGGTGCTTCTTGGCTGGACGAGCGCCCCCGGCTTCGACGGCGTGCGGCGCGACTACTACGTGCGCCAGCTGTGGAACTGGAAGATGTCAGTCGATTTGGAGAAGGCGAGTGCCGATGAGCTGGAGATATACAGCCAGTTGTGCGCCTGGACGCTCGCGCGCGCCCATGCTCGCACCGGCGACCGCGGCGCCATAGCCGGCTATCTCGGCAGCTCCGATAAATTCGACCGCGCCATGGCCGCCTTCGCTCGGTCTTATGCCGATCAGAACGAAATCGATTACGCGCACTTCCTGTCGCGCATCGGGGAATAGCCGTTCGTCTCATCGGTATCTCGGGCAGCGCGTCGTCGTTGACGGAGCGGGCTGCGCGGCGTTCTCTTTTGAGCGAATAATGAGGCGATGACGTGCTATCATAAAAAATTATGGCACGTTGCCGACGCTGATTGGCCGGCGCGCGCGTTCGCCGAGGAAGAGGGAGTCCACATGGTGTCTTGGAATCGCTTGTTTCGCAGGGAGGAAAAGTCTGCTGGTGACGCCGGCGCTTCGTCATGCGCCGGAGCGGAGACTGCCGCTTGCTCGCCCGCTCCCGTGACGATTTCGGGCGATTCGTCGGATGTCCCCGCGGAAGGGAGCGCTTCTGCCGCCGGAGACTCTTCGGCTCGACGCGATTTTCTCGACCAGTTTCCCGGCGGCATGTTCCGCTACAAGGCCGAAGGCGACGGGCCCATCGACCACATGAGCTCGGGACTCGCGCGTCTGTTTGGCTGCGACGACGAGGCTCAGTTTCGCGCGCTGACAGGCGGCACGTTCAAGGGCATCGTTCATCCCGACGATTGGGATCAGGTGAGCACCTCTATCAACGAGCAGGTGGCTCGCAGCGACAGCGACTACGTGCGCTACCGCATCGTCCGCGCCGACGGCGAGGTGCGCTGGGTGGACGACTGGGGTCACTTGGTGGAAGGCGCCGACGGGACGCGCTGGTTCCATGTGACGCTCATGGACGCCACCGACCGCGTGCGCGAGAAGGAGGCGCTGCGCCGTGCCAACGAGCGTTTGGAGATTATCACGGCGCTTTCCAACGACGTGCTCTTCGATATTGAGTGCTCTACGGGCGAGGCTCACGTGTACGGCGACTTCGAGGGTCGCTTCGGCCGCGCGCCCGAGCAGCCCGACTTTGTGGTGCACCGTCGTTGCCAGAAGCCGTGCAGCCTGAACA
Source organism: uncultured Adlercreutzia sp. (assembly GCA_947426355.1). Classification (GTDB taxonomy): domain Bacteria; phylum Actinomycetota; class Coriobacteriia; order Coriobacteriales; family Eggerthellaceae; genus Adlercreutzia. The sequence continues at coordinate 13,860 of CANEDU010000031.1, forward strand.
TCACCTCCTACGACCTCTCTCCGCTCATGGAGCAGATCGGCGAGAACTCCCTTGTCGACTTCGAGACTTCCACGCCTGGTCCCGACGGCGAACCGGTGTGGTACCGCTACCAGTCGGTCGTGCTCTATGACGAGGAGGGCAATCCGGTGCGCCATGTGGGACGCCTGCTCGACACAAGCGAGGCCGCCCAGCGCGAGAGCCAGTTCCGCCGCAAAGCCGAGCGCGACAGCCTCACGGGGCTCTACAACCGCGCCGCGGCGCTCGACCGCATCGAGACGCTGCTTGCCAGCGAAGACCGCGCATGCACGCTCATCGCGGTGGACGTGGACGATTTCAAGGGCGTAAACGACACGTACGGTCATTTGGAGGGCGATGCCGTGCTGAAGGAGCTCGCCGCCTTCCTGTCGCAGGTCATGCGCAAGGAGGACGTGGTGGCCCGCATCGGGGGCGACGAGTTCCTCATCTTCGCGCCCGGCCTTGCGGCCGGTCCCGCCACCGATCGCGTGCTGGAGCATTTGGCCCGCGGCCCCTTTGCCGCCCAGCGCGCCACCGATGAAGCCGCTCGCGCGGAAGGGCGCCAGCCGGCCCATGCGGCCCCCTCCATCAGCATCGGCGCCGCGTGCTGCCTCACGCCGCCCATGCCCTTCGAAGAGCTGTACGCCGTGGCCGACAGCACGCTGTACCAGGCGAAGGAGGCGGGCAAGGCCCAGTACCGCCTGACGGTAATCGGCTAAGCCTCGGCACGGGCGCGCTCAAAGCTCGCTTTCTATAGAACAGAAACGCCCCGCGCGCTATCGTGCGGGGCGTCTTGCATTGGGTCTCGGTCCTAGCCCTTCTGCAGCAGCGGGCCTTCGCAGCGGGTGCGCGGACGCTCGTCGGCTGTGGATACCAGATGGGCCAGTTCTTCCACCGAGCGAGGGAAGAGGCAACGGTCCAAGTCGCATTGGTCGAAGAAGCGGTGGTCAACCATGGACGCCAAAAACGCGGCCAAGGGGTCGTAGAAGCTGTCGATGTTTAGCAGGAAGCACTCGTGCGGGCCCAAATCGAGGCGCACGCGGGTGATAATCTCGGAGATCTCTTCCAAGGTGCCCACGCCGCCGGGCAGCGCCACGAACACCTCGCCCAGCTCAATCATCTTGGCCTTGCGCTCGCCCATAGTGTCGCACACGATAAGATCGGTCAGGTCGTGCTGAGCCACGCCAGCCTCGATGAAGAAGGCGGGCTCCACGCCGATGACGGGCGCGCCGCCTTCGATCGCTGCCCGCGACACGGCGCCCATGAGTCCTACGGAGCTCCCGCCGTAGACGAGGGTGTGCCCGGCTCGAGCGATCCAGGCGCCCAGCGCGCGGGCTGCCTCTTCGAAACGCGGGTCATCGCCGAAATTCGACCCGCAGTACACGGTGATGTTCATGAAAGCCTCTCCTCTTCGATGTGTTTCAGCTGTTCGGAGAAGCGAAAAGCATAGCACCGCCACTGCTTTGGGGCAAATGCGCCGCTATCGTCGCAGGTGGGTCTTCCGGCGCTCGATGGCCCTACTTACCTTATTGTCACATTTGCCCCATCTGCTGCGGTGAGGCGTTATGCTTGCGACTGCTTGTGAATGGCGGCGGAAACGCTCGATGGCGGCGAAAGCGCCCCATGGCGGTGCGGTGCAGAGAAAGGGAGTGCCAGTGCAGGCAGCGAAACGATATCTGCTGAATTTCAGCGACAACTTCGAAGCGGCGCTTCTTCTGTGGCCGCTGCTTTCGTTCGTGCTCACGCTGCCCATTTTGGCTTATCTGTATCATCGTGACGGCCGGCTGCGCTTCGGGTCAATAGTGGCCACCTATTTGGCGGTGCTCTACCTGCTGGGATTGGGGTGCTTCACGCTGTATCCGTTGCCTCAGGGGGAGAGTGGGCCTGGCATCACCTACGGTATCGCGCCTAACTTCAATCCGCTCAACTTCATGAACGATATTGCCAAAGAGGGATTGCGCGCGGTGCTGCAGCTGGCGTTCAACATCGCGTTCTTCATGCCGCTGGGCTTTATCGCCGGTCGGCTTTTGCGCATGCGCTTTTTCGCGACGCTGCTGTTATCCCTGGCCACGTCTATGGTTATCGAGGTCGCTCAGCTCACGGGGCTGTTCGGCCTTTACGACTACGCCTATCGGTGCTGCGATGTGGACGACGTCGTCACCAACACGTTGGGCGGCGTCCTCGGCTGGTTGTGCGCGCGAGCTCTCGGCGTTGTCATGCCGGGGAAAATGGAGGAAGCGGCGCTTTGCGAGCATCCCGGCCTCGTGCGCCGAGCCGTCGCTTTGTGGCTCGATTTGCTGCTGGTGAATATCGTTTCGGTGGCGCCGTGGGCGACGGCGTCGTTGGTGTGCGAACTGATATGGAACCGT
>CANEDU010000032.1 GCA_947426355.1 uncultured Adlercreutzia sp.
GAGGGCGCCTCGGGCATGTACGACGCGGGGCGTGCGGCCAAGAAGGCCTCGGGAAGGCTGCGGCAGAGGAAGGCGAAGAAAGCAGCCCAAGGCAGCCGCAAGGCGGCGACCGCCCTCGGCGCCCCAAAGGGAGGCGCGGGCGGCCCCGAGGCAGCCGGCGCGACCGCCCCGGCCAAGCACCAGGCGGCCCAGGCGGCCGCGCAGGCGTCGGGCGAGGCGGCCCGAGCCGCGGGGTCGAAGGGCGCCGCCTCCGCGATCGCGGGCGCGGTCTCGGGCGCGGCGCCCGCCCTGCTCGGGGCGGTGGCCGGCATCGTGGCCTTCGTCGCCTGCGCGCTCGCCGTCGCGCAGCTGCTGAGCGCGCTGTTCGGCTTCTGGGACGACGCGGCCTCCAAGCAGGGCCTCGAGGGGCTGCCGCCCTACATCACCTACGAGATGGTCGAGGCGGCGCTCGAGTGCCAGGAGGAGTACGGGCACCCGGCGGGCTGCACCATCGCGCAGATCATCCAGGAGTCCGGCCAGGGCGACCGCATGAGCCAGCTCGCAGAGCGCGACCACAACCTCTTCGGCATGAAGTGGTGGTCGGGCTACGCGGGCTGCCCCGAGGTGGCCGGCAAGGCGAACTGGGCCACCAGCGAGGAGTACGTGCCCGGCGAGCACACCCAGATCGCAGCGAGCTTCATCCGCTTCGCCGGCGACGCCGAGTGCATCCGCTTCCGCAGCAGGGTCTTCCTGCAGGCGGAGCGCTACTCGGGCAACGCCCTCATCCGCGAGGCGATCGAGAGGCGCGACTCGGACAGGATGGCCGAGGGGCTCAAGGACGCCGGCTGGGCGACCGACTCGTCCTACGTCGAGTCCCTGAAGTCGATCATGGCGCAATGGGGCCTCTACAGGTTCGACTCCATGACGGTCGAGGACCTGAAGGGCTCGACCGCGAATGGGAACGCGATCGTCGAGGCGGCGTACAGCCAGCTCGGCGTGCCCTACGTGTGGGGAGGCTCGACCCCCGGCAAGGCGCTCGACTGCAGCGGGCTCACGCAGTACTGCTACGCGCAGGCGGGCATCCGCATAAGCCACTACACGGGTTCCCAGTACGAGGAGCTCAGGCGCATACCGCTCTCGGAGGCGAAGCCCGGCGACATCCTCTACCGCTCGGGCCACGTGGCCATCTACATCGGCGACGACAGGTACATACACGAGCCGCGAACGGGCGACGTGTGCCGCATAGCGAGCGGCATCGGCAGCTTCAGCTGCGCGCTCACCGCGAGATAGGAGAAACCAATGCAGGGAAAGTCAAGGGTCATGGCCGCCGTCGCGGCAGGCGCGCTCACCGTGGCGCTCGGCGCGGGCGCGGCGCGCTGCGCCATCGCCCCGCAGGAAGGCGCGCAGGATAGTCCCCAGGAGCAAGAGCAGCCCGCGGCTGCAGGCGCCGACGCGGCAACCGGGAAGGCCGCCTCGGGCGCCGAGGCGCTCTGGAACACCGCATGGACGGGCGCCGACGACCCGACAGCCACGCTGCGGATCGTCGAGGGCGCCATGGTGGAGAGCGCGGGCGGCACCGAGCGCGCCTGGTTCTTCTCGGCCGAGGAGCCCTCCGAGGCCGGCGGCGTGCTCAGCGTGCCCATCGAGGTCAAGGGAACCGGCGACAAGGCGGGAGGGCTCTCGCTCATCCAGGTCTCGGGCGACGGGGACGCCCGCACCCTGGCATGCGACCTCCTGACGCAGGCCTACGTGCCCCAGAAGGCGCAAGACGGAGCGTTCTCCGTGACCGGCACCGACGACCGCCTCTCCGAGGCGCTGGGCGCGGATGCCGCCGCCATCGAGGAGGCCGTCGCCGGGAAGGCGGCGGAGGTGTCCCCGCAGGCGGCGGGAGCCACCTGGGACAAGGAGGTGTGGCTCGACTACGCCGGGAACGTCGCGTCGACGACCTTCACGCTCGACGACCCCGCCTCGACGGTGGTCACCGTGGTCTCGCGCGGCGGCTCGCTGGAGGCGATGTAGCCGTGCGGGCGCTCAAGGCGCAGCGCCGCAGGGCGTTCGCCATCTCCGCCGCGGCGGCGTTCGCCCTCTGCGCGCTCCTGCTCGTCCCCGCGCAGCCGGCATACGCCGACATAGCCGGGGACGTCAACGATTGGCTGTGCGGCCTTCTGCGCGACTGCTGCAACTGGATGTTCAAGGCTCAGACGGGCGTGCTCGGGTCGATCGGCGCGAACGGGATCCTCTCGGCCGACTTCGCGCACATGCTCACGAGCTCGAGCGACCTGACCATGCACGACGTCGCCCGGGGCGTATGGCAGGTTGCCATCCTGCCGATCGGGTGCGGGGTGCTCGGCCTGGTCTTCACCCTGAAGCTCATCGAGATCTCCCAGCGCATGGACGGCAGCCAGAGCCTTCCCGGCGTCAAGGAGGTCGTTTTCCTCCTCGTGTTCTTCGCCGTGTTCCTGTTCCTCATACAGAACAGCTTCGACCTGATGGCGTCGATCTACGAGGTCTGCGGGCTCGCCATCGACCGAGTCGAGGCGCTCTTCGGCGCCGGAGGCGCGCTCGACCTGCCCGAGGTGTCCGTCGTCACCACCGACGACGACATCCCGTCGCTCATCGCCATGCTCGTCGTGAGCCTCATCAGCTGGGTCGTGGTGCTGGCGGCCTACGTCGTCGCCCTCGTGGTCTGCTGGGCCCGCGCGCTCCAGCTCTACATCATGGCCGCGTTCGCCCCGATCCCGCTGGCGTTCCTCGGCATGGACGCCACGCGCCAGATAGGCCTTGGCTACCTGAAGAGCTTCGGGGCGGTCTGCATCGCCGGCGTCATCATCCTCGTGCTGCTCATATCGTTCCCGCTCGTGCTCGGCGGGCTCACCGGGGCGAACCCCGGGACGGGCACCCCGGCCGACGCGGTCGCAAACGGGCTCACCTACGCGCTGCAGTACCTGGCCATGTGCGTGCTGCTCATCCTGGCCCTCGTGAAGAGCGGCTCCTGGGCGCGCGACATCGTGAGCGGCTTCTAGCGGAAAAGCGAGGAAGGGGGCGGTCGCCATGAGATAGGGGCACCGCGCCGGGGCACGCGTCCCGGCGGATGAAGACAAGGACCGATTGAAAACGAAAAGGAGGAAAGACATGGAAGAGAGGAAGAACGTGTACCTCTCGCTGCACAAGAGCTTCGTGCGCGAGGGCATCGAGTACACCGACCGCGCGACCGGCGAGACCAGGACCTTCAACTCGGCGACCCTTCCCAAGGGCACCGTCGTCGACGGCGTGGACGTGGGAGGCTACGAGTTCAGCCCCATGTTCGTGAACGAGAGCCGCTTCAAGGGGGCCGACTTCCGGGACATACCGCTGCTCGCGAACCGCGAGGTGTGGCTGAGGAAGACGGTGATGGGCCCGGACGGCCAGCCCGAGCTCGACGAGGACGGCCGCGCGGTCAAGGACACCGTGAAGGTCATGCCCGCGCAGCTCAAGGAGGCCGTTGACGCAGGGCGCTCGCGCTACCTCGCGGAGCGCGCCGAGCACGCCCGCCAGGCGAGCCGCGCCGCCGAGCACGAGGCGCCCCGCGCACAGCGAAGCGTCGAGAGATAGGGAGGCGGAAAGATGAACGCAGCGAAAGACTGCACCCTGCAGGAAAAGCTCCTCCGATGCGCCATGGCGCTCATCCTGGCGGCGGGGGCGCTGCTCGCCTCCGTGGCGGCCTCGCCCGCCTACGCCGCGCCGAGCACGGTAGACGTGTCCATCGGCGGCAAGATCCCCTACGGCGGCTTCGCCACCACGTGGATGAGCGCCGACGGGAACATCGCCTACTGCGCCGAGCCCTCGTCCCCGACGCCCGCGCCGGGCTCCTACTCGACGAGCCCCGTGCCGAGCGGCGACGTGACAGCGGCGATCTGGTACTCGTTCGGCTCTCCCGGCTTCGACGCGTCGATGTTCCCGGGCAGCTGGTACGACGGCGGCGGCTGGGACGACGCGAAGTACGCCGCGGCGAGCCATGTGCTCATCGCCTACGCCTACTCTGGGTCCGAGTCGGCTGCCACGCACGGCACGAGCGCCGAGTTCGCCTCCTGGGCGAAATCCGAGCTGATCGGCGGGACCTTCGCCAAGATGAAGGCGGGCGCCGGCAAGGTATCCGCCGGGTTCGAGGCATTCTGCGTCAGGACCGGCGGCGGCTCTCAGACGCTCGTGAGCTTCAGCTGGTCCACGGGCGGAGTCAAGGTCGCCAAAACGGACTCCGAGGCGGGCGCGGAGCCCCAGGGCGACGCCTCGCTCGACGGCGCGAGCTTCTCCGTCGTTAACGAGACCGGCCGCTACGTGCTGGTCGGCGGCAAGTACTACGCCGACGGCGAGGTATGCGCCACGATAAAGACCGCGCCCGAGGACGGGTCGCACGTCGCCGCGACCGGCGCCGACACCCTCCCCGCGGGCAATTACCGCATCGTCGAGTCCGGCGCGCCCGAGGGCTACGACGCCAGCGACGCCTCCGTCACGTTCACCGTGAAGGCCGACGAGATGCGCGACCTCACGGGCGACCCCGTGACCGACGAGGTCTTCCGCGGCGGCGTGCAGGTGACCAAGTCCGACAAGGAGCTGCAGGCGTCCGAGGCGCTCGCGGGCAGCGGCCACAAGGAGGCGCCTGGCGAGCACCCCGGCCTCGACGGGATCGAGTTCACCGTCACGAACCGCTCGGCGCACAAGGTCCTCGTTGACGGCGAATGGCGCGAGCCAGGCGAAGCCGTGGCCACGCTGACCACCGCATGGAACGACGAGGCCGGCGCCTACACCGCGCAGACCGCGGCCGACGCACTGCCGTACGGGACCTACGACGTGCGGGAGACGGCGACGAACGGGAGCTACCTGCTGACCGACGGCGAGCCCCGCACCTTCGAGGTCCGCACCGGCGGCGAGATCGTGAGCGCCTCCGCGGACGGCGCCGCGCTCGAGTTCCGCGACCAGGTGGTGCGCAACGACCTCGAGCTCTCCAAGAAGAGCGAGTCCGACAACGCCGGCCTCATGGTCCCGTTCGCCATCGAGAACGCGGCCACCGGCGAGACTCACGTGCTGGTCACGGACCGCAACGGCGACGCGTCGACCGCGAGCAGCTGGAACAGGCACTCGAGGGACACCAACGCCAACGACGCCCTGCTCGGCCATGAGGGTCCGATCGAGCCCGCCGAAATGGACCCGAAGGCCGGCATCTGGTTCTCGCTCGGCGAGGACGGCTCCTCGGCGCCGGTCGACGACTCGCTGGCGGCCCTGCCGTACGGCGCCTACACCATGACCGAGCTGCGCTGCGATGCCAACGAGGGCCTCGAGCTCATCACGAGGAGCTTCTGGGTCGATCGCGACTCGACGGTCGCGAAGGCCGTGTGGATGGGCCTCGACGACCAGGAGGGCCCGCGCATCTCCACCACGGCAAAGGACGGGGCGGACGGCGACAAGGACGTCTCGGCCGACGCCGAGGCCAAGGTCGTCGACACCGTCGCCTACGAGGGCCTGAAGGCCGGCGAGGAGTACGAGCTCTCGGCCACCCTCGTCGACAAGGCGACCGGCGAGCCCGTGGCCGACGCCTCGGGCGTGCCCGTGGAGGCCAAGGCCGAGTTCGCCCCCGCGCTCTCGACCGGCAGCCAGGACGTCGAGATCGCCTTCGACGCGAGCCTGCTCGGCGGCCGCGACCTGGTCGCGTTCGAGAGCCTACGCAAGGACGAGGCCGAGGTGGCGTCGCACGCGGACCTCTCCGACGAGGGCCAGACAGTCCACGTCGCCGTCGAGGTGGGCACGCAGGCGGCCGACGCCGCCGACGGCGACCAGGTCATCGAGGCCGGCAAGGCCAAGGTCATCGACACGGTGGCCTACAAGGGCCTCGTCCCCGGCGAGACCTACATCGCCGTGGGCACGCTCATGGACAAGGGCACCGGAGAGCCGTTCCTCGACAAGGACGGCAACGAGGTGACCGCGCGCACGCCCTTCGAGCCCGAGGCACCCTCCGGCACCGTCGAGGTGACCTTCGAGTTCGACACCGAGGGCCTGGCCGAGGGAGACGAGCTCGTCGTCTTCGAGAAGGTCCTGGACTCCGCCGGCAACGTCGTGGCGGCCCACGAGGACATCGACTCCGCCGAGCAGAGCGTCGTCGTGGACAACCCCGGCACGCCCGAGGTCCCCGAGGAGCCCTACGCCAAGACCGGGGCCGACGCCCCCGACGGCACCGGCTACGCCGTGGCCGCGGGCATCGCTCTGGCAGCTGCGGCGGGTGCGGGCGGGGCGCTCGCGTACCGCAAGCGCAAGACGGCCGGCGCAAGCAAGGACGCGGCAGACGAAGAGCCGGAAGAGTAGCGGCGCCGCATCGATACCGAACCGGAGGCCCTGGGCGCTCGCCCGGGGCCTCCCCTGCGAACGGGGGAGGACATGAACAAAGGGAAAGCCGCCACGGCGCTCGCCATTGCCGTGGCGTTGCTGGCGATGGGGGCGCTCGCCGTCCTGCCGCTGTCCGAGAGGAACCCTTACGAGGTGCACGAGGTGCCTGCTGCGGAAGAGGACGCGACAATGGAGGCTCAAGAGACGGGAGGCGGCATCGACTGGGACGCCCTTCCCGCCTCCGTCGTCGCTTGGGTGCGCGTGCCGGGCACGACCGTCGACTACCCGATCGTCCAGGGCCGGCCCGAATCGCCCGACTTCTACCTCACGCACGACGCCGGCGGCGAAAGATCCGCGTGGGGCGCTCCCTACATAGATGCCGGGTGCGCGCAGGGTGCCGAGAGCCCGCTCGTCATCGTCTACGGGCACCACATGTCCGACGGCACCATGTTCGCGCCGCTCGCGCAGTACTCGTCGCGCGACTTCGCCGAGGGGCACCGCACCATCCGGGTCTACACCCGCGAGAAGGCGATCGAGCTCAAGGTCTTCGCGGCCGACGTGGTCGACGCGAGCTCGGAGGGCAAGCGGACCGACTTCGCCGACGCGGCGGAGCTCGCCGCCTACCTCGGGGACAAATTGTCCCGGTGCGAGGTCGTCCTGGAAGAGCCTTCGGACGTCGCGCAGGCCTGGGCCTTCGTGACGTGCAGCTACCAGACGAGCAACTCGCGCACCGTCGTCTACGCGAAGGAGGTGGAAGGATGGGATTCGCGCCCTTCGGAATAGGGCTCCTCATGGGGCTCCTCACGCTCACGGCCTACGCCTGCTGCGCAGCCGGCGACGACGACCGGGACTAGCCGTGGGAAATCGAAATCGCACAACGGAAAGAGGCGGGCAATTGCCCGCCTCTTCTCACATCACCCACTTGAACACGGCACGGAACAGCCAGACGAAAAAGCCCAGCGTGACCTTAAGCGCCGCCATGAGGAACCTACCAAGCCTCTTCATCGACGTCACCCCAATCTTCCTTGACCTTGCGGGCGCCCTCGTCGGCGCCCTCCTCCTTCTCTTGCGCGAGCAGCCTCGCCAGCTCGTCGGGCACGCCCGGGACCTCTGCCCTCCCCAGAGCGCGCTGCAGGTCCCTTATCTGCGATTTCAGCGGTTTTGAGGGAGGGCCCACGTGCTCGCGGTAGCAGGCGCCGATCGCGGCCGCGTCGCACAGGAAGCCCCGCACCCGGGCGAACGCCTCGTCGCCGTCGAGCAGGACGCGGCGGGCTCGCCCCAGCTCGGCCTCCGAGGCCAGCATGAAGCGCCAGCCACGGGACCTGCGCGCGGCCGGTATCCCGTCCGCGGGCGCGTCGGCGCGCCAGTCGTCGCGCACCTGGTGCCAGTTCGCCGTGAGCCAGAGCCCCTTCTCGGGCTCCTCCCGCATCTCGAGCTCGAACTCCGTGAGCATGTTCGCGCCGGAGAACGGCGACCCCTCCGTGAACGAGAGCGTGTCGAACAGCGTCGTCCTGCCGCCCTCGTACTCTATCCTCACCATCATCTCCGGCCCCTCTCCCTGCGCTGGTCCTGCTGGGCCCGCTGCCGCTCGGCGGCGAGGATGCGCTGTTGCTCGTCCGCTCGGTGGCACTGGCGCGAATTGCCGCTGGCATCGTCGCGCCCTTCACCGTCCCCGTAGCGGGTCTTGAGCGGCATGAGCCCGTTCTCGGCCATGTAGGCGCGGGCGGCCTCGAGGCGACGGTATCCCTCGCCGCCCGCCTGGCCGCGCCGCTCGAGCGTCGCCATCCTGAGCCCGAACTCCTCGATGGACTCGACGTCGAACTTCGCGCACGTCTCGAGCGCCGAGGAGAGCCTGCTCAGCTCCGAGAGGTCGTTGAGCTCGAGGGCTCGCTCGGCGGCCTCGCGGATCCGCGCGGCGCTCGCGTCCGTGGGGCGGTAGGCGCCTTCGCGCTCGAAGCGCCGGCGCAGCATCTCCTTGCCGTAGACGAACCCCAGGCGCTCGCCGGTTACCTTCTTGGACGGTTCCTCCGCCAGGCTGAACACCCAGTCGTCCCGCCGCGCCTTGGCCGAGTTGTCGGCGACGTGCACGCCCAGGGCGTCGAGGATGCCGAAGAACTCCGCCTCGTCGCGCGCCGTGGTCTTGGCGAGCGCGACGCGGGCGCGGATGTCGCCGACCCACGAGTAGCCGCCCGAGCGCATGATCTCCTTCTCGGCCCGGCCCAGGTAGACGCTCCTGCGGCTCCTGGGCCCGCCCGCACCTGCCCGCCCGCGCGCCTTCGACGGAGATTCGGGCGCCCGGTCGTTGGAGAGCCCCGACAGCCCGCGCTCGCGCGCCATGTCCTGCAGGTCTCGGTTGAGGTCCTCGGGGTGCTGGGTCTGCATGCGGTAGCCGGTGCGGAGGTTGGCGTTGTTCACGACGATGTGCGCGTGCGGTATGCCGCGGGCGTTGTCGTCGTGGTAGACGATGGCGATCTCGTGGTCGTCGAAGTGCCTGAGCGCCCACGAGCACGCGAGCTCGCGCAGCGTCGCCAGGTCGATGTCGTCGCCGGGGTCCGGCGAGAGCACGAAGTGCTTGAACGTGCGCGCGGGCTTGCCCCTCCAGGGTGCGTCCGTGCCGAACGCGGCGCGCGTGGCGTCCATCTCGGCGTCCCAGGCGCAGGCCTCCTTGGCGTCTTCCCCCAGCGCGCCGGCGTCGCGCTCGTCGTAGCTCAGGTTGAACAGGTCGCGCGCCAGGGCGCGGCCTCCCTTCTCGAGGTAGCGGCGGATGCCGCCCGTCGAGCCGTGGCCGCTTATCGGCTTCATGATCGGCATGGCGAGCCCTCCACGAGCGAGTCGGCGCCGATGCGACCGAGCTCCGCCGCCATCTCTCGGGCCGCGGCGTTCACGTCGGCGAGCTCGCGCTCGATCGTCGGGATGCTATCCGCGACGAGGTCGCGGTCGACGTGCCCGTGGCGGGCGTGGAAGTTGATGAGGTTCATCGCGTGCACGGCCTGGTTGTAGTGGTAGCCCCACTTCGTGAGCTCTCGCGACATCGCCCACAGGGCTCTGCGGTCCACGAGTATGCGGTGCTCGTCTCCCGCGTTGGCCTCCGTCGACAGCGGTATGCGAACGAGGTAGCGCAGGTACTCCGACTTGCTGAGGCCGGCACGCTCGCACCGCTCGCAGAGCGCGTCGTAGTCGCCTCCCTCCATGCGGAACGTGACGCGGCGCTCCTTGCCTTTGGCGGCGCCGGCTTCCTCTTCCATGGCGGATTCCTTTCCTCGGGCCCGCCGCGCGGCGGGCGCGTCTCTCTAGGGGTGCGGGGGATCCCCCGCAGGCGGCGGCCCGGCTCGGGCGCCGCCTCTGGGACCGGGCCTCGCGAAAGCGGGCTCCCGAACGGCCCGCGGCATGACGGGTCCGAGGCCGCCCGGTCCCCAAGTGCTATGGACGCCCGACGCGATGTCGGACGCCATAGGCTACTTGCTGGATTTCGGGCCTGAGGCCCTTCTGCGGCGCTTTCGGGCATCGGTGCCCGCATCCGTGTAGGGCGCGGTCATGAGCGCCATCTCCCGCAGCAGCGAGAGGTCGGCCGGGCTCGGGCTCTCGGGCGGGCTCTCCAGGAAGTCGGCGACGAGCCTCGCGGCCTTCGCGATGCGGCCGTCGGGGCCTGCCTGCGTCTTGCCCTCGCTCCTCACGTAGTCGGAGAGCTCGCGCTTGGTGCGCCGCCAGGGCTCCATCGCGGCGTGCATCTCCGCCTGGCGCTCCTTCGGCATGCCCGCGAGCGTGCGCACCGCCTCGGCGCTGAGGTTGCCGCGGTCGGCCTCGGCGGCCCACTCGGGCGAGAGGTCCTCGGCGATGCGGCGGGCAAGCCTCTCCTCGCGCGCGATGGTCTTGCCGGAGACCTTGCGGCCCGTCTGCCGCTCGATGATGGCGGCCTTCACGTCGTCGACGCGCATGCCGGAAAGCGACGGGTCCTCGGAGCGCAGGCGCACGGCGTCGCCCCTGAGCGCCTCGGTCGCTGCGGCGCGCTCGGTCACGGTGAGCGCGCGGGTGAAGTAGTTCGCGGCGTGGAGCAGCGTCACCGCCCGCTCGTCGTCGATGCCCTCTATCACGCGGCAGGGCATCTTCTCGTAGGCGGGGTCGTCCTTGGCGAGCAGCGCGTAGGCGGCCTTGCGCCGGTGCCCGGAGACCATCTGCCACGAGCCGTCGCCGACCTTGCGCACGAGCGGCAGGTCGGTGAGGCCGTCCTCGCGTATGGACTCGGCGAGCTCGGCTATCCCCGTTGGGTCCATGGAGTAGGCGGCGTTCGCCGGGTGGTCGGCGATGTCGGCCACCGCTATCTCGGACACCGGGTAGCGCCCGCGGGTGCGCGACGCGCCGTCGAGAAGCCCCGTGATGGTGAAGCCCGCGGCCACCTGGCTAGGCGAGCTCACGGGACACCTCGTCGGCGAGAGCTTCGTAGTCGCGTGCGGGGCGGCTCCCCGGCTCGAAGGCCGCCACCGGCTTCCATTGCCAGCTGCCCTCGCAGACCTTGCTGCTCGCGTGGATGACCGTCTCGAACTGCTCGCCCGGGAAGAACCCGTCGAGCACGGCCGCGCCCGTGGCCTCGGCGTTGGTCATGCGGCCGGGCACGCAGGTGCGCAGTATCTTCCATCTGGGCGTGGGCATGCGCAGAGCGTCCGCGATGGAGCGCGTCGCCTCCACGGTGAGCGCCGTGCCGCGCATCACGGTGGAGTCGAGCTTCACGGGGATGACGACCATGCCGCCCTCCGTTGCGGCGAGGTAGGCGTTGAAGGCGAGCCTGCGCATCACGGGGCTGCAGTCGATGAGGCAGACGTCGTAGGAGCCCGAGGCGTCGTCGAGGGCGAACTTGAGGCGCTGCTCGCGCAGGAGCATCTCGTTCTGGTCGACGAGGTCGATGGTCGAGGCCACCACGTCGAGGCCCTCCCCGGCGGCGTAAGCGACCTCTTCCACGGGCGCGCCGCCGTAGAGCAGCTCGACCGAGGTGCGGCGCTCGGAGGCGGCGCGGTCGTAGAGGCCGAAGAAGTCGGTGGCAGACGCCTGCGGGTCGAGGTCGACGAGCAGGGTCCGAAGGCCCCTGGCGGCGAAGATGGCCGCCAGGTTGACGGCGGTCGTCGTCTTGCCGACGCCGCCCTTGTAGTTGGAAATGGCTATCGTGCGCATGGGTCGCGTCCTCTCTAGCGTGGGGCGCGCCTCGCCGCATCCGGTCCGGCGCGCCCCGAGTCTCGGAGCGTCGGGACAAAACCGTACGGATTTGTCCGACAAGCGGAGTGTACCACGAAAACGTACGTATATGTACGTTTTCGTGGTACAGGGGCCGGTTTCGGGGGAAAGCCCGGCCCCGGGAGCCCGGGGCCGGGCGCGCCGCCTAGGAGAGCGGCTCCATCTCGCCGAAGCAGTTGATGTGGTGGCGAAGGAGTGCGCGGTTCTCCTTGACGACCATCATCGCCACCTCGTCGAAGCGGACCGGGGTGTCGGCGTAGTCGTCGCCGTTGCCGGCGAGCCACCTCGCCGCCAGCGCCTCGCGCAGCCCGCGCGCCCTGTGGGCCTCGGGGAAGCCGTCCGTCCCGATCCGGACCGTGGCGTCGACGAAGACCAGGGTCCCGTCCTCGTCCACCGCCACGAGGTCGATCCCGCCGATGCCCTCGGGTCCCTGCCAGGCCTCGTCGACGATCTCGTAGCCCTTGCGCTCGAGGAAGGCCTTGACCGCGCCCATCGCCTTTTCCTTCATGTCGTTCATGTCTTGCTCCTTAGACTCTGAGGCCCGCCCCTGTGGCGTGCCTTGCGCCGCGTGAGTCGCATGCAGCGCGGGCGTGCCTGCAAGGGAGGAAGCGAAGTCAGGCATGGAAATAGAAGTCTCCCGACGGCAGTTTTTCGCGTTGTTCGCGCGCGGAGCGCATGGGGCGAAGAACCCGAAAAAGTGTCGCGGCCCTTGCTGGCCGCCTGCCGGCGTGCGACCCTGCGCGTCCAAGGAGCGCCGGGGCGGGTATTCGGATCAAAGGGGCGCAGGCGTGCGGCATGGAATCCGGCGTGGGCGCCGAGACCCTCCGGGCATGGGATGCGGCCCATCGGCGGTTGCTGGGCTCCCGCGGGGATTGACGACGACGTCGTGGCGGGGACGGAGGCGGGTTCCCGAGTCGCGGCGCCGCGGCATGAGTCGGGACGGACGGCTTTCCCGTGCCGCTTGCGGCCGATATGCGCACGGGACCGCGGGCGGCGAGATGGTTCTCCGCATGGAACGGCTACGGTGCTGCGCGACACGTCCGTTGAGAGAAGGAGGCGAGCTGATGTTGAGCCACGAAGAGAAGTTGGAGCGCATCGAGCTCATCGATGCCGTGTGCGATGCCGGGAGGCTGGCGAGGGGCCTGGACCAGCTGCTCGAGTCCCTGGCGCATGCCGACCAGCTGGACCCGCTCGACGTCGAGGGGATTCTGGCCCTGAAGTCGATAAGTGAGAGGTGCGCCGAGCGCATCGGCGACGCCGCGCGAATCTTGGAGGCTCAGAACGAGGTTCTCTACGCCGAGGAATGGGCAAACGCCAAACCTCGCGAAAACGAGAGATGAGGACCCGAACGAAAGCGGCCATCCAAGCCCGATCAGGGCGTCCATCGCCGTCCGCGCTCATATAAAGCCTGGACATCGGCTGTCCTCGCATTCCCAGTGCCGCCGCGTGCCGTCGCGTTATAATGCTGCAAACGCATTTGTATTGCATTTCGAGCGATGGGAGCGCAGATGCCCGACAGCTACAAGGAGCTCATCAAGAGCAATCCCGACGAGACCGAGATCAGAAGCTTCCTGGTGGACGGCGACCAGGTCTCCGTGACCCTGCGCATCCCCGACACCCTGCGCGACGCGGCGAAGGAGGAGGCGGCCCTGCGGGGCATGAGCTTCTCCGCCTTCGTGCGCACCTGCATGATCGAAGAGCTCGCGAAAAAGGGGGCATAGAGGCGTGAAGTCGCTAAGCAACGTCGGCGCGGAGCGCCTGGGAGACGCCCTCGGCGAATCCATCGACGACGGCGCGAAGTTGTCGATAATCAGCTCGTATTTCACCGTGTTCGCCTACGGGGAGCTCAAAGAGGAGCTCTCCAAGGTCGACGAGGTGCGCTTCCTGTTCAGCGAGCCCACCTTCATCAAGCGCATGGCCGACTCGAAGGAGCCGCGCGAGTTCGAGGTAGCCCGCCGCGCGCGCGAGGTCGGCGTCGGCGGCTCGGGGCTCGAGCTCACGCTGCGCAACAACCTAAACCAACGCGCGCTCGCCCGCGAATGCGCCGAGTGGATCCGCGAGAAGGGCGTCTTCAAGTCCGCCAAGACGTCCGGCGCCATTCAGCCGGGCGGCACCTACGTGGTGGAGAACCCATCCGGCGACGACCACGCCTTCATGGGCGCCGCCGCGAACTTCACGCAGGAGGGCCTCGGCTACGAGCGCCGTCCGGGAACCGTGACCTGCGTGAGCCATTTCGAGAACGCGACCGAGGCCGTCGGCCTCAAGATGATGTTCGAGTCGGTCTGGGACAACCCTGCCATGGTCGAGGAGGTCACCGCGCAGGTGGCCGCCCAGGTCGAGACGCTCTACCGCGAGAACCCGCCCGAGTTCATCTATTTCCTGACCCTGTACCACCTGTTCCGCGACTTCATGGAGGACGACGAGGACAACGGCATCCGCCCCGGCCTCAAGTTCGAGGAGTCCGTGGTCTGGAGCAAGCTCTACGACTTCCAGAAGGACGCCGTCGTGGGCGCCATCCGCAAGCTGGAGAAGTACAAGGGCTGCATCATCGCCGACTCGGTGGGCCTGGGCAAGACCTACGAGGCGCTCGCCGTCATGAAGTACTACCAGGAGCGCAACGACCGCATCCTCGTGCTGTGCCCGAAGCGCCTGCGGGACAACTGGACCCTGTGGACGCAGGACAACGACGACCGCAACCCGCTGGCCGACGACCGCTTCAGCTACACGGTGCTCAACCACACCGACCTGTCGCGCTACCACGGCATGAGCGGCGAGGTGGACCTCGAGCACCTGCGCTGGGGCCACTTCGACCTCCTCGTCATCGACGAGAGCCACAACTTCAGGAACAAGAGCACCGACGCGGACAAGACCGACCGCTACACGCGCCTCATCGAGGACGTCATCAAGTCGGGCCAGCGCACGAAGGTGCTCATGCTCTCTGCCACCCCGGTGAACAACCGCCTGCTCGACCTGCGAAACCAGATCGAGCTCATCACCGAGGGAGACGACGCGTACCTCGCCGATACCGATGGCATCCCGTCGATCACCCACGTGACGCGCGTCGCCCAGCAGAGGTTCAACGAGTGGAGCAAGCTCTCCGACTCCGAGCGCACGACCGAGAGCTTCGTGAACGCGGTGAACGCCGACTACTTCAAGCTGCTCGACGTGCTGACCATCGCGCGCAGCCGCAAGCACATCACGAAGTACTACGGCGCCGCGAGCGGTACCTTCCCGGCGCGCCGGCCGCCCCTGTCGTTTCAGACGCCCATTGACCTAGAAGGCGAGCTGCCGCCGATTGCCGTGCTCAACGACATGATCGCCCAGCTCACGTTCGCCCAGTATCAGGTGCTCTCCTACGTGCGCGCCGACCAGCGCCGCAAGTACGAGGACCGCTACGGGGACACGTGGGGCAAGGACTTCGAGAGCCAGGTCCACCGCACGACGGCGGTGGCCAACCTCATGCGCGTCAACGTCCTCAAGCGCATGGAGTCCTCCGTGAACAGCTTCCGCATCACGCTGCGACGAATCCTCGACGGCTGCGTCGACCTGCGCGCGAGGCTCGACGCCGACGCGTCGGGGGTCGCCTACGGCACCGAGGGCCTCGAGGACGGGTTCGACGACGACGATGCCGAGGAGTTCGAGGCCGGCGGCAAGGTGCGAGTCGACCTGCGAGACGTCGACGCCCTGCGCCTGGGCCAGGACCTCGACTTCGACATCCAGGTGCTCCGGGCCCTGCTAACCTATGCCGACGCGGTGACGCCCGAGCGCGACGCCAAGCTCGTGAAGCTGCGCGACTTCATCGCGGGCAAGGTCAGCGAGCCGTACAACCCCGGCAACCGCAAGGTGCTGGTGTTCAGCGCGTTCGCCGACACGACGGCGTACCTTTTCGAGCAGCTGGCGCCCTGGCTGAAGCGCGAGCTCGGAATCGAGTGCGCCGAGGTGGCGGGCAGCTCCAACCGGACCTACTCGCTGAAGCTTCCCAGGACCACCTTCGAGAACATCCTCGCGAGGTTCTCTCCCGTCTCCTGTGTCATTCCCAATTGTGTTCGCAGATGACGTATTTGCTTTCCTGTTGTAATATTCGTCTGTTCCTGGTTCAAAATAGTTTCTCCTCTCTGATACTGATTTTATCAATGATATTTCGCAATAGCCAGCAATGAACGCTTGCATTGCGCAAGACGTTACATTATCTTCTGAAACATATAGCGCACCTTGTCCAGGCGGCTGTTTGGACGGCGGGGCTGGATGACTGGCTTGCCGACAGCGGCCTGATACCCTTTCAGTTCTGTAAGGCATACGCTCTGCCCGTTGGTGTAAAAGGCCAGATCAGTACGGTATGCCTGTATACAGCGGGCGGG
>CANEDU010000033.1 GCA_947426355.1 uncultured Adlercreutzia sp.
GGCACGCTGCCGTGCTGCTCGGCCAAATCGTAGAACTTATTGGTAAGCGCGATGTTAATGCCCACCGTGCACGGCGCGCAGTGGCCGCAGTAGGTGCACTGGCCCGCGAAGGCGTGCTTGGGAGCGCCCGCGAGCACCGTCGCGTAATCCAGCTCCTCCGACGTGGCGTTGCCGTAGGCCAGGGCCTCCTCCAACTGCTCGACGCTTTCCACGCCCACCATGACGCTGGCCGCCGCCGGACGCGTGAGCGCGTAGTGAATGCACTGGGCCGGCGTGAGCGCCACGCCGAACGGCGACGCCTCGGCCGAAAGCAAGCGTCCGCCCGCATAGGCCTTCATCACCGTCATGGCCACATTGTTCTTCTCGCACTCCGCATAGAACGCCGCGCGCACCGGGTCGATGCCGTCGCCTTCCACGTTATCGTAGTCGCCAAACAAATCCTCCAGGTCGTCGGTGGCGGGCATGAGGTCGAAGGCGGGGTTCGACGAGAACATGATGAGCTCGATCTCCGGCTCCTTCGCCGCCAAAAGGCCCACCTCGGGGTTGTGGGTGGAAAGGCCGATGTGCCCGATGGTGCCGGCGGCCTTCAGCTCGCGCACGTAGTCGATGAACGGGCCGCTCATGATGTCGGCGAACTCGGCCAGGTCGTCCACGTAGTGAATCATACCGACCTCAATATGATCGGTGCGCAAACGCTTGAGCAAATCTTCGAAGGCCGGGCGCACGGCGTCCATGTCGCGGGTGCGCACATACTGGCCGTCCTGCCAGGTGCTGCCGATATGCCCTTGGACGATCCACCGGTCGCGGGTCGATTCCAGCGCCAGCCCCAGGCTGGAGCGCACCGCCGGATCGCTCATCCAGCAGTCGACGATGTTCATACCCGCCGCCGCGCCGCGCTCAGCCATGGCCACCACGTCCGCGTCGTCCATCTTGCCAATCCACTCGGCGCCAAACCCGATGACGCTTGCCTTCAAGCCCGTGCGGCCCAGCTCGCGGTATTCCATGGTGCGCTCCTCTCCCTTTGAAACTTTGCCCGAGCCCATTAAACACTTCGAGCAAACTCCAAGTCAATGGAGCGCTCCTTTCGACGCACCCTTTGCGCATGCTCGACCGATGGCGGTTGAAGCAGGCCGCGCGGGGTGGTATTTTCAGAAGATGCGAAACACGTTAGAAGGAATACTCCTGTGATCATCGGAATTACAACGACACTGAACGAGGCCGACGGCTTTCAGCGCGTGAACGTGGAATACATCAACCGTGTGGCGGCCACAGGCGCCGTGCCCATACTTCTTACGCCCATCGAGGGCGGGGCGGACGCCAACCGCGAGCACGCCCGTCGCGTCATCGACCTGCTGGACGGGCTCGTCATCTCCGGCGGCGGCGACATTCACCCCCGCTACTACGTGCCCGCTCCCGACGCCAACCGCGACGAGATGGGCATCGAAGATCTGGAGACCCTGAGCTGCGGCTGCTCGTCCCGCTGCCGGTCCACGGGCGCCGAGGTTCCCTTCTGCGGCCATTACGTGTCCGACCGCACCTTCCAAGAAGCAATGGACGGCACCTCATCGGTGGAGATGGTGGAATCCCTCGATGGCCGCGATGTGCTACCTGCCACGGGTCGGCCGGCAATCCCCTGCCTGGACGGCTTGCTCGCCGTTTGCGAGAACCGCGACGGCTTCGAACTGGAGCTCGCCCGCCTCGCTCACGAGCGCAACCTGCCCACTTTGGGAATCTGCCGCGGCATGCAGGTGTTAAACGTCGCTTTGGGCGGCAGCCTCTACCGCGACTTGTACAATTGCGGCGTCACCGAGGAGCGCCACCGCCAGCAGCCGCCCTACTACGGGCTCACGCACCAGGTGACCATCGCCCAAGGCAGCCTGCTGGAATCGACGGTAGGTGCCACAGGGCTGTTCGATGTTAATTCCATGCACCATCAGGGCATCGATCACGTGGCGCCTGCGCTCCGCGTCGCCGCCCGCTCCACCGATAACGTGATAGAAGCCGTGGAAGACCCCGCCAAGCCGTTCTTCCTGGGCGTGCAGTGGCATCCCGAGTACCTCGACCGCCACGATGGGCTGTTCAGCGCCCTGGCCGCGGCGGCCCGCCCCACGACCGCGGCCTAACAGCCCGTCATGAGCGCCCGCGCCCTTGACGCCCCGCCGTTCCGCTTTCCCGAGCCCCTGCGCGAGGGCGTCATCCTCGCGCGGCCGAACCGCTTCATCATGGACGTGGATTTCGGCGACGGCATTCCCGTGCGCTGCCACTGCCCGGCGGTGTCGCGCATCGGCGGACTCGATCTGGCGGGACGCCCCTGCCTGGTGTCCGATTCCCACAACCCCAAGCGCAAGATGCCGCTCACGGTGGAGGCCTTCTCGCTGCAGCAGCCCCACGATGCGGCCAAGCACTGGATCGGCATCAACCAGAACGCCTCGAACCGCTACGTGGAGCATTTCCTGCGGGAAGGCGCCCTCGAAGCCGTCACAGGGCCGGCAGACGAGGTGCGCCGCGAAGTGCCCCTCGGCGCGTCGCGCCTCGATTTCCTCGTGAACGGCAATTTGTTTTTGGAAGTGAAGACCCCGCTCGTGCAGATGCAGACCGCCGTGCCGCCCTACGTGCCGCACCTGCCCGAGGTGCCCTTCAGTTCCACCGAGCGCTCGCTGCGCCACCTGCGCGAGCTAGCCGCATCCCTTGCGCGCAACGAGCGGGCCGTGGTGCTGTACTGCCTCTACTACGAAAACGACGGCTTCCGCTTCTACCACGGCACCACCTACGAAGAGGTGCTCGCCACCGTGGATGCCTGCCGCGACGCCGGCGTGGAGCTGTGGCAAGCCGACTTCCGCATCACCCCCGCCGACGTCTCCCTCATGCGCTGTTATCCCCTGGAGGAATGGTAGGCCCAATCGCGGGGCACCTTGCCGGGTAAGGTGTCCCACTTTCACCAAAGCAAAGCGCCCCGCAGGAGGCGATCCTGCGGGGCGCTTGCCGTGCTGCCTGCGGCAGCGTTCTAGCGGAAGGCGCTTAGGCCTTCTCGATCGTCTCCTCGACCACTTCCTCTTCATAGGCCGCGTGATCGGGCTCGTAGCCGCGGTCGTCAGGCACCAGGAAGATGAACACGAGCGAGCTAATCAACAGGAAGAACGGGTAGAACAGAAACGGCATGACCTGGAAGGCCGATACACTGAAGCCCAGCTCGGCGCACGCGGAGATGGCCACGAGCATCTGGGCGCCGTAGGGAATAACGCCCTGGAACACGCAGGAGAACGTATCCAGGATGGAGGCCGTCTTGCGGCGCGAGATGTCGTAGGTCTCGGCCATCTCGTGCGCGATGGGGTTCGCCATCACGATGGCCACGGTGTTGTTGGCCGTGGCGATGTCCATGGCGCCCACGAGCAGGCCCATGCCCAGCTGGCCGCCCTTGCGTCCCTTGAACACGCGCTTGATACCATTCAACAGCGCCACGAAGCCGCCGTTCTCGCGGATGAGCGCGCAGATGGCGCTCACGAGCACGGCCACCATGGTGGTCTCGAACATGCCGGCCGCGCCGGTGCCCATGTTCCCCAACAGATCGGTGGCCGCCACCGCCCCCGTGGCCACCACGATGACGGAGCCGGAAAGAATGCCCAGAAGCAGCACGATGAACACGTTGATGCCCAAGATGCCGCCGATGAGCACGATGAGGTAGGGCACCAGCTCGATGAGGTTGTACTCGTTGTGCACGGTACCCGAGATGTCGGAGCCGAGCGACAGGGCCAAAATGACCACGAGCGTCACAATAGCGGCAGGCAGGGCGATCTTGAAGTTCTCGCGGAACTTGTCCTTCATCTGGCAACCCTGGCCCTGGCAGGCGGCGATGGTAGTGTCGGAGATGAACGACAGGTTGTCGCCGAACATGGCGCCTCCCATAACCGAGGCCACGCACAGCGGCATGGAAAAGCCCGAGGCGGCGGCCACGGCCACGGCAATGGGCGTAATGAGCGTGATGGTGCCCACCGACGTGCCCATAGATACGGACACGAAGCAGCTGACCACGAACAGCACCGCCACCGAGAACTCGGCGGGGATGATGGACAGCATGAAGTAGGCCACCGACTCGGCCGAATCGCGGCCCACAGTACCCACGAACACGCCGGCCGCCATGAAGATGAGGATCATGGTGACGATGGTCTTGTCGCCAATGCCGCGGCCCATGACGACGAGCTTATCATCGAAGGGGAGCTTCCGGTTCTGAAAACACGCCACCAGAAGCGCCACCAGGAAGATCACCACGATGGGGATGTTGTAGAACCCCATGGAAATGCCCATGCCGTACTCGAACAGAACGCCGAGCCCCAGGTACAGCACGAGGAACACCCCGATCGGCAGCAGCGCTGCCACATTTCCCTTTTTCACTTTGAACTCCGTTTTCTTCGTCTCAAACAGCAAGGGCCTATAGTACACCAGAAAAACCGCTGCCGATGCGTCATCTTCCCCGCGCGGAGCTTACTTATAATGGATGGTAAACGATAGCCGCGTCCGATGGCCCATCCGTCGGACGCGCCGCCCCCCACCCGCAAAGGAACCCCATGAGCGACCAGCACGGCACCGACGAGTACCCCGCCCCCGTCACCGTTGAAGAAGGCATCTACGAAACCCCCGACGACATCGCCGCCGAAGCCGCGCACGATGCGGGCGAGTGCGGCACCCCGGTAGACCCCTTCGAGCCCGGCTCGCTCGGGTGGCTGCTCCCCTGGGCAGAAACCGGCGAGGGCGATGTGCTCACGCCCGATGCGGCCCTGGAAGTATTTCTGGAATGGGTGGAATCCCGCGGCATGGAGCTGTGGCCTCACCAGGAGGACGCCCTCATGGACCTAGCCGTGGGCGACTCGGTCATTCTGGGCACCCCTACCGGCTCGGGCAAATCCATGGTGGCGCTGGGACTGTGCTTCATGGCCGTGGCCACGGGGCGCACGGCCTACTATACGGCCCCCATCAAGGCGCTCGTGTCCGAGAAGTTCTTCGACATGGTGGACGTGCTCGGCCGCGAGAACGTGGGCATGATCACGGGAGATTCCACCATCAACACCGAGGCGCCGGTCATCTGCTGCACGGCGGAGATCCTCGCGAACCAGGCTCTGCGCGAGGGCGCCGCGTCGAAGGTGGCCTGCGTGGTGATGGACGAGTTCCACTTCTACGCCGACCCCGACCGCGGCTGGGCCTGGCAGGTGCCGCTGCTCACGTTGACAGGCGCGCAGTTCCTGCTCATGAGCGCCACCCTGGGCGACGTGAGCGACATCGCCGACGCCCTAGAGGAGCGCACCGGCCGCCCCGTAGACCGCATCACCGACGCCCCGCGCCCCGTGCCGCTTTCCTACGACTACACCTTTGAAACCCTGGAGGCCACCGTCGAGTTGGGCCTACGGGCCGGCGAGGCGCCGATGTACATCGTGCACTTCTCCCAAGACGAGGCGCTGAAGAACGCCCGCGCGCTTGCAAGCTACGGCGTGTCGGACAAAACCCAGCGCGAGGCCATCAAAGAGGCCATGAAGGGTACGAAGTTCACGACTCCTTTCGGCAAGATTCTCCAACGGCTTTTAGCTGCGGGCGTGGGCGTGCATCACGCGGGCATGCTGCCGCGCTACCGCCTGCTCGTGGAGCGGCTGGCCCAGCAGGGGCTGCTCCCGGTCATCTGCGGCACCGACACGCTGGGCGTGGGCATCAACGTGCCCATCCACACCGTGGTGCTCACCCAGCTCACCAAGTTCGACGGCCAGAAAATGCGCCGTTTGCGCTCCCGCGAGTTCCACCAAATCGTGGGCCGCGCGGGACGGGCCGGATTCGACACCGAAGGCATGGTGATCGCCCTGGCGCCCGAGCACGAGATTGAGAACCACAAGGCTGTCCTTAAGGCGGGCGACGACCCGAAGAAGCTGCGGAAGATCAAGAAGAAGCAACCGCCCGAGGGCTTCGTCAGCTGGAACAAACAGACCTTCGAGCACCTCATCGAGAAGCCGCCCGAGAAGCTCACGCCCCGCATGCGCATCACGCACTCCATGGTGCTGTCGGTGGTCTCGCGCGGAGGCGATGCCTGGGCCAACGTGCATCAGCTCATCGCCGACTCGGCCCAGTCGCCCGAGGAGAAAGTCAAGCTAAACGCCCGGGCCGACGAGATTTTCGCGACGCTTCTGGAAGCCGGGGTCGTCGTGCGCGAAGAAGACGAGGCGGGCAATCCGAGCTACGTGCTCACCGTGGATCTACCCGAGGACTTCGCGCTGGACCAGCCGCTCTCGCCGTTTTTGCTGGCAGCGCTGGATCTGCTGGACCCGGAGAGCGACACCTACGCGCTGGACGTCATCTCGCTTGTGGAGGCGACGTTGGAAAACCCCGCCAAGGTGCTGCGCGCCCAAGAGCGCAAGGCGCGCGACGCGGCCATGGCCGAGATGAAGGCCGACGGCGTGGAATACGAGGAGCGTCTGGAGCGCCTCGCCGAGATCACCTACCCCAAGCCCTTGGAAGAGCTTCTCGCCCACGCCTTCGAGCTGTACTGCCAAAGCGTGCCGTGGGCGCGCGACTACGAGCTTCTGCCCAAGAGCGTGCTGCGCGACATGGTGGAAACGGCGAGCGATTTCAAGACCTACATCGGCCGCTACGGCATCGCGAAATCGGAGGGGACGCTTCTGCGCTACCTGTCGGACGCCTTCCGCGTGCTCGTGCGCACCCTGCCGCCCGACACCCTGGACGACCGATTGCGCGACATCATTGCCTGGCTCGGCTTCATGGTGCGCACCACCGACTCCTCGCTCGTGGACGCCTGGGAAAGCGCCGGCGAGCTGCCCGAGGCCGGCGCGCCCCCGCAGGCGGCCGATGCCGTGGTGGCCGACCGTCACGGCATGGAGGTCATGGTGAGAAACGCGCTGTTCGCCCGCGTGCGCCTGGCCGCGCTTGAGCGCACCCGCGAGCTGGGCAACCTGGACGAGGAGTGGGGCTACGGCGAGCGCCGCTGGGACGCGACCCTGGACGACTACTTCGCCGAGCACAACGAGATCCGTCTCGACGGCGACGCCCGCAGCGCCGCCTATCTGGTCATCGACGAGAGCCCCGAACAGGAGCAGCACCTCTGGCACGTGCGCCAGATTTTCCTGGACGAGGCCGGCGACGGCGACTTCCGCATCGAGGCCGATGTGGATTTGGACGCCACCCAGGAAGAGGGCGAGGTCATCTTCAAGAACTACCGCGTCGGCTTCGTGGAGGATTTGGCAGAGTAGGGGCCGCCAAACAGCGGCGGTCGCCAGGAGCTCCTCGATCGGCTAGAGGAGAACAAAGTGTGAATTATGATTGACACTTTTGCATCTAGATACTAAAGTGCGAATTATACTTCACACTTTTTAAGGAGGCGTTATGGTCGAGACTGGAGGAAATCTCTTTCCGCGACCCACCTACGATGCCCTTCTCGACTCGTACCTGGGCACCGCGCCCATCAAGGTGCTCAGCGGCGTGCGACGCTGCGGAAAATCGTCGCTGTTGTTCATGCTCGCGAATCGCCTGCGCGCAAAAGGCGTTCCCGAGAGCAACATCCTCTACAAGAAGCTCGACAGCTTCGACGTGCCCCTCGAACCAACCAGCGCATGGCTGGACGACCTTCTTCGTCATGCGCTCGCAGCCCGCGATCAGGCGAGCCCCTTCTACGTTTTCCTCGACGAAGTGCAGGAGGTGCCGGGCTGGGAGAAGGTGGTGCGCCGGCTGCACACCGAGCCGGCGACGGATATTTTCCTTACCGGCTCGAATGCGTTCCTACTCTCCTCCGATCTCGCAACCTATCTTTCCGGACGCTATATCGAAATCCCCGTATGGCCTTTGTCGTTCCCCGAATACCTGGAATTCTCGCAGGCCGCCAACTCCGACGCGAGCGATCTTACGCGGGAGGACCTCTTCGCGCGCTACGTTCGGTACGGGGGGATGCCAGGGCTCTTCGACGCGGCGAGCTTCGAGGGGGAGCTCGTCATGAAGGAGCTGACGGCGATTCGTGACACCGTAATCCTCAACGATGTCGCGAAACGATTCGAGCTCCGCGACATCGATCTTCTGGAAAAGCTCGTCCGCTACGTGTACTCGACGTCGGGAAACCTCTTCTCATCCCGCAAGATCGCCGACACCCTCACAAGCATGGGGCGAAAGACCAGCTCCGCCACGGTGGATTCCTATCTCAACGCGCTTCGCCGGGCTTTTCTCGTGCTGCGCTGCGAGCAAGAGGGCATTGCGGGCAAGACCGTTCTCCAGCCGCTGCAAAAGCTGTACGCCCCCGATACCGGCTTGCGGAACCGCGAGATCGGGTTCGCGTCGCGAGATATCGGATATCAACTCGAGAGCGTCGTTTTCTGCGAGCTGAGGCGGCGCGGATACGAGGTCCATGTCGGCTCCGGCACCGCAGGCGAGGTAGATTTCGTAGCAAGTCGGCGCAGCGAGCGCCTCTACGTTCAGGTGAGCAACAGCATCGCAGAGGGGCAGACCTTCGAACGCGAGTTGAGCAGCTTGGAGGCCATTCACGATTCCTTCCCGAAGATCGTGCTCACACGCGACTCCTTGCTATGGGGAACCACCGCGACCGGCATCGAGGTCACAGGCCTCATCGACTGGCTGTGCTCAGAGGGGGTCTAGGACGGGCGAGCCTCACCCTTCGGTGGCACTGCCGCTTCCTGATAGCGAGATGGGGTCGCCGAGAAACGTTGGCTGCGGCTGCACCATGGAAGCGAAGAAGTCCTTATCTCGCGCCAAAACCTCGCGCACCTCGCGGCCTTCCTGGCCGGCGTAGGGCCGCAGGTCGGCCGAAACGCCGTAGGCATCAAGCCCGAGCCGCTCTGCCACATAAAGGGCGCGGTACAGATGATACTTCTGGGAAACAATCACGATGCGCTTCGCTTGGAACACATCGCGCGCCCGGTACATGCTCTCATAGGTGGAAAAGCCCGCGTGGTCCATGAACACGTCGTCGGCCGGGACGCCGGCCTTTACGGCCACATCCCGCATGGCGTTCACCTCGTCGTAATCGGAACGGCCATGGTCGCCGCTCATCAGCAATTTCGGCGACGTTCCGTTCTCGTACAGCGCAACACCCTGGGCAATGCGGTCCGCCAGCATGTCGCTCGGACGCCCGTCGGGATGCACCCCGCAGCCCAGCACCAGCACGCAATCGATCTCGCCGAGCGCTGCCGCCTCATCGACCGTCACAATCCTCGACTCGGCAGAAGAGCGCACATGGGCGTCAATCGCAAAAGCCGCCGCCGCGCAGAGAGCAGCCAGCGCCAAAACTCCCAGTCCGATTCGCTTGAGCCACGTACCCATTTCACATCCTCCTTGAGCGTCCGAAACGAATATACCGCGCGCAGCGGTCAGATGGACGTAAGTTAAGGAAAAGGTAAGCGTCCTTCGGGCTCCTGCGCCGCCGCAGCGCTACCTTTCGCAGGGAATGCGAACACGGCGTGCAACGTTGAGCAAAATAGTTGTTGATTGACGGGCCCGTGAAGCGTATAGTGGCTCCGTCAATATTTCTGTGATGTCTTCGGGACGCTCACGCGAACCGGAGGCGGAGAAAACTCTGGAGAACTCTTAAGTGAGTGCCGAAGGTGCAAGGCACGCCTCGCAGGCGAGCTGAATCTCTCAGGCAAACGGACAGAGCGGCGAGGCGGCCTCAACGGCTGTCACCCATGGGTTCCCCAGAGCTTTCTCGCGAGAAGAAGGGAACGCCGTGGAAGAGGCATTGCTTGGTATCGTTACCACCATCAACAACTATCTTTCGAACTACATCCTCATCATCCTGCTGCTTGGCATGGGCATCTGGTTCACCGTGCGCACGAAGGCCATCCAGTTCCGCTGCTTCGGCGAGGGCTGGCGCCGCGTGTTCGGCGACTTCAGCCTGCGCGGCGGCAACCAGGGCGGCGGCATGACGTCGTTCCAGGCGCTGTCCACCGCCATCGCGGCCCAGGTGGGCACGGGCAACATCGTGGGTGCCTGCGGCGCCATCATCGTGGGCGGCCCGGGCGCCATCTTCTGGATGTGGATCATCGCCCTGCTCGGCATGGCCACCAACTACGCCGAGGCCGTCATGGCCCAGAAGACCCGCGTGGTTGACGAGGACGGTACCGTGCACGGCGGCCCGGTGTACTACATCACCACCGCGTTTAAGGGCAACGGCGGCAAGTTCCTCGCCGGCTTCTTCGCCGTGGCCATCATCTTGGCGCTCGGCTTCATGGGCTGCATGGTGCAGTCGAACTCCATCGCCGAGACCATGAACACCGCCTTCGGCGTGCCCACCTGGGTCATGGGCCTCATCATTGTCGTGCTCGCCGGCATCGTGTTCATCGGCGGCGTCTCCCGCCTGGCCGCCGTCACCGAGAAGATCGTGCCCATCATGGCCATCCTCTACGTGCTCGGCTCGCTCATCGTGCTCATCATGAACGCCCCGGCCATCCCGGCCACCTTCGCGCTCATCTTCGAATGCGCCTTCAACCCGGCCGCCACCGTGGGCGGCGCCACCTTCGGCATCATCGCCGCCATCAGCCAGGGCGCCAAGCGCGGCCTGTTCTCCAACGAGGCCGGCATGGGCTCCACCCCGCACGCCCACGCGCTCGCCGAGGTGAAAAGCCCCCACGAGCAGGGCGTCGTCGCTATGATCGGCGTGTTCATCGACACCATCGTCGTGGTGACCATGACCGCGCTCGTGGTGCTGTCGGTGCTCTACGTCGGCGACGGCATGCTCGCCACCGGCGACTACGCCACGCTCACCGCCGAGACCGTCACCAAAACCAACATCGCCCAGCTCGCCTTCGGCCAGTTCTTCGGCGCCGGCCCCGGTGCGTGGTTTGTGGCCATCTGCCTTCTGTTCTTCGCTTTCTCGACGATTCTTTCCTGGAACCTGTTCGCGAAGCTGAACGTGGAATGGCTCTTTGGCAAGCGCGCCGTGCTGCCCTTCACCGTCATCGCGCTCGTGTTCATCTTCATGGGCTCGCTGCTCTCCAACGACCTGGTGTGGGAGATGGCCGACATGTTCAACCAGCTGATGGTCATTCCCAATGCCATCGCGCTGTTCGCCCTGTCTGGCGCCGTGCTCTCCATCGCCAACGCCAAGCACGACAAGTTGGCCACCGACGTGCACGAGGAGAAGCTGGAAGACGAGGCCCGCGCCCGCGCCAACCGTTCGAAGTAAATCTCCGAGCGATTCGCTGAACCCGCAGAGCAAAACCGCAAAGGGGCGACTTTCAGTCGCCCCTTTGCTATAGTGCCGGGCCCTTGCCCCAGCGGGCGGCGATAAGCGTGATGCCGGTAAGCGCCAGCGCCGTGCCGAGGCCCGGGTAGAAGCTGCCGATGAACTCCTGGGGCACGAGGTTGAAGGCACGCAACGCGATGCCACCGCCCATCATGACGGCGATGATGAGGTAGCCCTTCGCATCGAAGGTGTGGATGAAGCTCACGCGGTCGCGCGGATGGGCCATGATGCGCGCGGCATGCTTGCGCGACACCTTGCGGAACAGGGCGCCGAAACCGACGAACACCACCGCCATGATGGCGAGCATCCACGGCCAGGCCGCCGAATTCACAGCTAAGAAGCTCCGCACCCCGATGCCGGCCACGTTTACCCCGGCGAACATCCAGAACAACCCTGCGATGACGAGCAGGTTCTCGCGTTTGACCATCTCGCGCCATCATCCCTTTCGTGATTTGCGCTCTCCGTCCACTCGGACCAACCCAATGGTGAGCCCATGAGGTATCATCGGCTTTACCTTAGCAATGCAGCGCACGTCTGGCAACCGCCAGCGCGCCGGCGTTTAAGAACGTTCGAAAGGAGCCCTCGATGCCCGACGGAGGAAACCGCCTGACTGTTTCCAGAATTACCGCTGAAGAAGCCTCGGCGCAACTCGTGGCAGAGCTGCTCGAGATGTACCGCGCCGTGCAAGAAGCGGTAGCGGGAACGGACAACGACCCGCTCTGGGTCATTGGCACCCACCCTGCGGCGAGCCAGCTTAAGTCCGCGGCCGAGAGCGAAGCGCTCTTCGTGGCCCGGGTAGACGACCGCATTGCCGGAGCGCTCATCGCCGACCGCACACCCGCGCCGGGCTACGAGGATGTGGCCTGGCAGGTTGAAGCCGCGCCTGAAGAAGCCGCCGTGGTGCACCTGTTCGCCCTGCACCCGGATTTCCGCGGCCAGCATCTTGCGCGCCCCTTTCTCGCCGCCGTGGAAGACACCCTGCGCAACGAGGGCGTGCGAGCCGTTCGCCTCGATACGCTCGTCGACAACCTCGGCGCCCAGCGCACCTACGAGGCACTAGGCTTTGAGAACCTCGGCCGCGCCTGCCTCAACTACGGCCCCGGCCCCTACGCCGCCAACCCCGCCGGCGGCTTCGTTATCTTCGAGAAGGAACTTTAACCGAAGACAATTGCCAGCTCTTTCATCTTCGAAATACGGTTCCCCGTATGATGGGCGGGCGGAAACGCCATGGTACACTGCCGGCACCAACACCGATTCTATGAGGAGATATTCATGGCCCGTGCTGCTTTCCCGACCACTGTTACTGCCCCTGCCACGTCTCGCAGGAAGAGCGCGTTGTTGCGCCTTGCGCTGGCTGGCTGCCTGAGTATGGGCCTTCTCGCACTGGCCGGCTGCGCTTCCAATCATCCCGTCACCAAGTCGGGTGAGCAGTGCGCCTCGTGCCACAGCGACGGCCGCGTTGCCGCCGAGGGCGCCGGTTCTGCCAGCGCCATCGAAACGGGACTCACCTTCACGGTTGAGGGCGCCGACGAGGCGTACCTGGGCGCGGCATCGGTGGCCGAGGACGGCACCATCATCCCCTCGCGCGAGAGCACCCTGCGCGGCGACGAGCTCGGCTCCGTCACCGTGAGCAGCCCGGGCCTCTACGCCTTGAGCACCGGTGACATCGCGAGCCCCTCTTCGGTTGTCCTCATCAACGCCACCGAGTCGGGCCCCACCGATGTCGTCGTGAAGCTGTAAGCCCAGCACCATACAAACACTCACTTCAATCTACGCTTCTCCCCTATTCACCGCAAATTATGCGGCGAATAGATTGCCAATCGCCGCACGAGCCGCTATGCTGCTGCTATGCTTCTTTACGAACAAAACCACTGGACTGAATTCTTTTGGGACGAGCAGCGCATCGCCCCCTTGCTCAGCAACGTGCGCTTCGCCCAAGGGAGGCTGCTCGGTCGCGTCTCTGATTTGGGCTTCACCATCGACTCCGATTTGGAAGTTGAAGCCCTCTCAACGGAAGTCGTAGCTTCCTCGCGCATTGAGGGCGTGGCCCTGAACGCTCAAGCCGTGCGTTCATCGGTAGCGCGACAACTCGGCCTCGAAGATTACGACAAGACGCTCGCTACGCAATCCGTCGATGGAGCAGTTGCCGTTATGCTCGATGCGACGCAGAACTATTCAGAGCCGCTCACGTTCGATCGCATGGCGGGATGGCACAACGCCCTATTCCCTACCGGGTTCAGCGGACTGCGCAAAATAACGGTGGCTCGTTGGCGAGAAGCGCCGATGCACATTGTAAGCGGGCCTGTCGGACACGAGCGAATCCACTACGTCGCCCCCGAGGCAGCTGATGTGCCTCGCCTTATGAATGACTTCATCGACTGGTTCAACCGCGAAGACTCCTCACTAGTCATCAAAGCGGCCATCGCGCATTTGTGGTTTCTCACCATCCACCCCTTCGACGACGGCAACGGGCGCATCGCGCGCATTCTTACCGAAATGCTGCTGGCAAGAAGCGATGGCAGCCCGCGACGCTTTTACAGCATGGCCGCCTTCATTCTCAGCCATCGGGAGAACTATTACACAGCGCTGGAGAACGCCCAACATGGCACGCCCGACATTACCGAATGGCTTTGCTGGTTCTTGGAGGCGCTTCTGCACTCGCTTCAAAACAGCGAGGCTTCGATCGACGAATCGCTTCGGAGAAGCGCCTGGTGGCATGCAATCGATGGGGTTGCCCTCAATGACCGGCAGCGCTTGGTTTTGCAAAAGCTCCTAGGGCATTTTGAAGGCAAGCTCACCACGAGCAAATGGGCCAAACTCTGCAAGACATCAACCGACACCGCCCTGCGCGACATCAACGACCTCATAGCCAAAGGGCTGCTCGTGCGAGACGAGACAGCAGGCGGCCGCAACACTTCCTACAAACTGGCAGAATGACGTAGGCTCCGAACTTCACCCACAAAGTGGAGAAATTCGGAGTCAAACTGGCCGAGCACCTCTGAGAGATACAGGGCAGTGAAACGTTCTACTCTTCCATGTATGCGCCGGTTTGGCGGTTCCAGAGCTGGGCGTATTCGCCGCCTTCTTCCACGAGCTGGGCGTGGGGGCCGTCCTCGATGATCTTGCCGTGGGAGAGCACCACGATGCGGTCGAGGCTCGCCACGGTGGACAGACGGTGGGCCACCACGATGGCCGTGCGCCCTTCCATCAAACGTGCGAGCGCCTCCTGCACCGCCGCCTCGCTCTCGGAGTCAAGCGCGCTCGTGGCCTCGTCCAGCACGAGGATGGGACAGTCGGCCAACATGGCGCGGGCGATGGCGACACGCTGGCGCTGGCCGCCCGAAAGCTTGATGCCGCGCTCGCCGGTGATGGTGTCGAAGCCCTGGGGCAACGCCTCGATAAACTCGAGCGCATTGGCCGCCCGGGCCGCCTCGCGAATCTCGTCCATAGTGGCATCGGGCCGCCCGTAGGCGATGTTCTCAGCGATGGAGCGATGGAACAGCAGCGCCTCTTGGGGCACGTAGGCAATCTGGCGGCGAAGGCTTTGCTGAGTGATGTCGGCCACGTTCTGGCCGTCCACCAAAATCTCGCCTTCCTGGATGTCGGCCAGACGCAGCAAAAGCTTCGTGAGCGTCGTCTTCCCCGCACCACTCATGCCCACTAGGCCCACGCGCTGACCAGCGGGAATCTTCAAGTTGAAGTCCCTGAATACCTGGGTGCGCACGTTGCCATCGGTGTACCAGAAGTTGATGTCCTTAAAGTTGATATCGCCCAGCTCCACATCGAGCGGCTTCGCGTCGGGTTTATCGGCCACGAGCAGCGGCTCGTCGAGCACCGCCGTAAGCCCGCTCGCGTCGCCCAGCGCCTGATTGATGCGCTGCAGGCCCGTATTGATGAAGTTGAACTGGTTAGTCACCGTGTTCGTGTACGTGAACATGAGAATGACAGTGCCCGGCGTGATGCCGAACCACGCGTTGCCGCCGGACATGAACACCGTCACCACGCTCATGATGACCACGGTGATGGCCGCCGTCACAATGCCGCGGGTAAGCGAGGCGCGCATGCGCTTGGAGTCGCGGGCCACCACCTCGCGGTTGGCCACGTCGAACAGCCCGCGCTCGTAATCCTCGCGCCCGTAGGTCTTCACAGCCAAAATGTTGGTGACCGCATCCGACAACTCGCCGGACAGCTGGTTTTGGGCTCCCGCCGCCTGCTCGTTCAGATGCAGAATGCGCTTGTACATGATGTAGCTGACAACCGCGTACACCGCAAGCAGCACCATGAGCACCGCCGCGTATATCGGCACGACCGGGAACAGGATGAGGCAGGTGAACGTGATGGAGCAGAGAATCGGCAGGAAGGGGAAGTTCATCGTCTGCAGAAGCTGCGTGTAGCCGGCCATGAACTTCGACGTCTGACTCACGAGCGTGCCGCCGAAGCGGTTCGAATGGAACGACAGCGACTGGCGGCAGAGCGTGTCGAAGGCCATGGTGGCCAAGTCGTAGTTCACCGCGATCTGCAGCTTCCAAAGCGTGTAGTCCTGCAACTTGCTGCACGTCTGGCCCGCCAGATTGATGCCGATGAGCGCCGCGATGTAGGGGCCGAACACCGTGAAAACCTCATCGGATGCCACCGGATCGGCGCTGATGCGGTCGACGATG
>CANEDU010000034.1 GCA_947426355.1 uncultured Adlercreutzia sp.
ACCACTGGGTGTAGCCGTTGTCCAGCGCGGCCTGGGCGGCGTCGTGGGACTGGGCCTCCTCGATGAAGCGCTTGCCGTTGGGCAGCACCAGCACCACGGGCGTCCAGTAGCCCCAGGTGGTGCAGTTCGGAATATCGCCCATAAGGTTGCAGAACGTGAAGGAAGAGTCCATGCCCACGAGCTGAGCGCCCGCAGCCACGGCCATCTTGTGGCCCTCGCCGACGCAGCCATGAACCATCTGGCCGTAATTGGCCCACTCCGGCAGGTACTCCATCACCATCTCGCCGTTGTCGGCGAAGCCGCCGGTAGCGAGCACCGTGGCCGCGGCCTTGATGTCGGTAAACTTGCCGGACGTGGTGTCCTCGAAACGGCAGCCGATGACCGCGCCCTCAGTGTCCTTGATGAGGGCGGTTGCGCGCAGACCGCACTTGGTCTCGACGCCGAGCTCCTTGAGCTTCGACGCGATAGGCTGCAGGATGTTCGGACCGCCCGAACCGATGCCGTCTCCCGGCAAAATAACCGAGCCGAACAGGCGGGGCAGCTCCTCTTCCGTGCACGGCTCCTGGAACTTTGCGCCGAAGTCGTTGATAGCGGAGTCGACGAAATGCGTATTGGCGTAGGTCTTGCCCTTCACCCAGTCAGCAAACCACTCGTACTGCTCGTAGCCGGCCGTCTGCTTCTCCTTGATAGCCTCCCAGTACTCCTCGACCGTCATGGGATTGCCGGCCGCCTGCTGCAGCTCGGTGCCCGCTGCGAACATGAAGCAGCACGAGGTGGCAGAGTCGCCGCCAATCTGAGCCTGCTTCTCGGCGATGATGATCTTCTTGCCCGCGAGCGCCGGAGCCATGGCCGCGGCCAATCCGGCATAGCCGGAGCCGATGATGAGGATGTCGGTCTCCTCGGTGAAATTCACCGGAGCATAACCCACCAGCGCGCTCTCGCCGGTCTCGGCGAGCGGGGCGTCGCTGGAGCCAGCCGACGGGCTGCAGCCCGCCAGGGCCGCGCCGGCGCCGGCGACGATTCACGAGGCACCGCCCATCGTCAGAAAGTCGCGCCGTGAAATCGTCATACGAGTTCCCTCCCTTTCTCAGGATTCGCTTGCGATTGCGCGCCTTGCTTGCTCCTCCCCTTGAGTTAAGCAAGTGCCCCCTGCGGGCGGCACAGCAATCAGTGCAATGCGAAGTCTATGAAAGACAGGGCATCGGCGCTCCCCCAAAAAATGGCTATTTTTGAAACAGGTCTATGACCTGCTGCTTCTTGTTTACTCCAAGCTTGACGTACAGGCTCTTGATGTAGCCTT
Source organism: uncultured Adlercreutzia sp. (assembly GCA_947426355.1). Lineage (GTDB taxonomy): Bacteria > Actinomycetota > Coriobacteriia > Coriobacteriales > Eggerthellaceae > Adlercreutzia. The sequence continues at coordinate 1,301 of CANEDU010000034.1, forward strand.
GCGCCGTGGATGTGGATATGTGCAGCCCCTCGGCAATGCTGGCCGCGGTGTTTCCCTGGGCGAGTCCCACCAGCACATCGCGCTCGCGCGGCGAAAGGCCGAAGGTGCGCACCAGCTCTTCCACCCGCTCGGAAACCGACTCCTCGAAGGTTTCCGGAACATGCTCGACCACCACCTCGACCACTTCCACCACGCGCTTCTCGCGAGAGCTGCGATACCCCCACAAAAGCACTACCACGCCCAGCACATACACGCATGCCGAGCACGCGATGGACAGATGCACGAACGTACCGCCCTCGGTCATGCTGCCGAACCACCAGCCCAGCGCCAGGCCCACCATCAGACAGAGGCGCATGCTGGCCGACAGTATAGCCGCCACGCCGTACAGGCAATCCCCCGACCGACGGCACGCGCGCACCACGCAGAACGTGGAAAGCATGGCCGTGAACGTATAAGCGGTATAGATGACCGTGCTAAGCGAGCGCCCCCACGTATCGCCGAAGTAGGGAAGGATCAGAAACACCGCGATGGCGCCGGGGAATACGGCCAGGTACATGAAGCGGCTGTGGGGAACGCGCGTGGCGAATACCACGAACGCCGTTAGGAGCACGGCGCAGATCAGCGACCCCTCCAAGGGCGCCCGCGTGGAAATGGTGAACGACGAATGGCTCGTGTAGGCGTACATGTTCACCAGGCCCACCACCAGCTCGAACACAGCCGCGGCCAGAATGGGCGTGGAGCATTCGCGCAACGTCGCACGCAGTGTTGCCAGGGCATCGATGGTCGCCGGCCCCTGCGGCACGTGCCCCACCGCTCGACCCCAAGTCATAAGGGGAATCAACGCCAGAGCCGCCATCGCGCACAACGTGGCACTGACCGCATCGGGCATCAGTCCCAGAGCGAACGAGCCGACGGCAAACAAAAGCGCCGACAAAGCCAGCTGCACGATAAGCGCGATGGGAGATTCCGTGCCAACCAGCAGCTCAAGCGCGGCAAAGCCAATCACCGTTACCGCCAGCCCCCATAACACGCCCAGAAACGACAGCGCCACCACTTCGGCGAGAAGATCGCGCGGGGCGAATGCTGCCAACAGGTAGACGCCCGCGACCAAGACCAGCAGGCTGCGGAACCTGAGGGAGTTGCTTCGCAGGCGCCCGCTTGCGTACAACACGAACACCAAGCCGCACGAAATGAGGTTGCCCGCGGCCGCGCCAATCATGAAGGGCATGTTCGACACGTAGCCCAGAGGATCGGGGCTGAAGCCGAAGTTGGTCACGTAGCTGGCATAGGCCAGCAGCCGATACAGCGCGTACAGCAGCATCGCCCCGACAGTCGCCGGTGCGAAGGCGCGCCTCAAATCGCCGACCCGTTTCCTCATGACCCTTGCGCCTCTCTCCCTTCGGTTCGCTGCCGAAGAACCGATTTACCCTAGCGCGGAGCTCTTACCATAACGCGCGACTCGCGCCTTCGCAAGGCAGCACGCCTCCATTCGCCAAGGTAGTCAGGCGAAAGGCCCCCTCAATGCAGCAGAGGTGCCCCGAAGGGCACCTCCTGAAAGCAAACGCAAGGGGCGCATACCAGCCGCGGGACGCGCCCCGGCTCTCACCTTCTACAGGCGCTCCACCACCAAGTCGCCCATGCGCGCGGTGCCAACCACCTGGTCGGCCGGAGTGTCGGCGCCCTTGATGTCGCCGGTGCGCCAGCCGGCGTCCAGCACCTCGGTCACAGCACGACGGATGTCGTCGGCCGCCTCGGCCATGTTGAAGCTGTAGCGCAGCATCATCTCCACCGACAGAATCTGCGCGAGCGGGTTGGCGATGCCGCGACCGGCGATGTCCGGCGCGCTGCCGTGGCTCGGCTCGTACAGGGCCACGCCGTCGCCCAAACTGGCGCTCGCCAGCATGCCGAGCGAGCCGGTGATCTGAGCGGCCTCGTCGGAGAGGATGTCGCCGAACATGTTCTCGGTCACCACCACGTCGAAATCGGCAGGGCGGTTGATGAGCTGCATGGCGGTGTTGTCTACCAGCAGGTCCTCTAGTTCCACATCGGCGTAGGCCTCCTCGTGCACGCGGTGCACGATCTCGCGCCACAGGCGGCTCGTCTCCAGCACGTTGGCCTTGTCCACGCTCGTCACCTTGTTGCGGCGCTTGCGCGCAATCTCGAAGGCCTGGCGGGCGATGCGCTCGATCTCGTACTCGGAGTACTCCAGGGTGTCGTAGGCGCGCTGGCCCGGGGCGCCGTTCACGCCGGCCTCCGGCTCGTCGTAGAAGCGCTCGCGGCGGCCGAAGTACAAGCCGCCCGTCAGCTCGCGCACGATCATCATGTCCACGCCGTCCACAATCTCGGGGCGCAGAGTGCTCGCATCGGCCAGGGCGTTGAAGATCTGCACCGGGCGCAGGTTCGTGTACAGCCCCAGCTCCTTGCGGATGCTCAGCAGGCCCTGCTCCGGGCGCGGGGCGGCAGGGTCGGTGGTGTCCCACTTCGGACCGCCCACCGCGGCCAGCAGCACCGCGTCGGATGCGCGGGCCGCGTCCAGCGTCGCTGCCGGCAAGGGCTCGCCGGTCTCGTCGATGGCCGCGCCGCCGATGAGCGCGTCGGTGTACTCGAAGGCGGTATCGTACTTCGCGCCCACGGCGTCGAGCACCTTCACACCCTCGGCGATAATCTCCGGGCCGATGCCGTCACCGGCCAGCAGACAAATCTTGTAGGTTGTCGTCATTTCTTCCTTCTTCCTCGTTCGCGCGTTATTTCCCCAGCTTCTTCTGCCAGCGCGGCACCAGGCCGCCGGCGTTGATAATCTCCATGAGGAACGGCGGGAAGGGCTGGGCCGTGAAGCTCTCACCCGTGGTCTCGTCGGTGATGATGCCGGCGTCGGCATCCACGGACACGACATCGCCGTTGCTGATGGCGTCCACGGCCTCGGGGCATTCCATGATGGCCAGGCCCGTGTTGATGGCGTTGCGGTAGAAGATGCGCGCGAAACTCTTGGCGATGACCACATCCACGCCGGCTGCCTTGATGGCGATGGGCGCGTGCTCCCGCGAGCTTCCGCAACCGAAGTTCTCATCGGCCACGATGATGTCGCCGGCCTGCACGTTGCTCACGAATTCCGTATCCAGATCCTCCAGGCAGTGGCGCGCCAGCTCCGCCGGGTCGGAGGTGTTCAGGTAGCGGGCCGGGATGATGACGTCGGTGTCGATGTCGCGCCCGTAGCGGTGCACGGTTCCCTTGAATTGCATGGCGCTCCTCCCTACTCCGCCGCGCTGGCGACGGGTTCCAAATCTTCCGGAAGACCGATGTGGCCGAGCACGGCGCTGGCGGCGGCCACGGCCGGCGAGGACAGGTACACCTCGCTCGTGGGGTCGCCCATGCGGCCGACGAAGTTGCGGTTCGTGGTGGCGATGGCGCGCTCGCCGGCGGCGAGGATGCCCATGTAGCCGCCCAGGCACGGCCCGCAGGTGGGGGTGGACACAGCGCAGTGGGCGTTGATGAAGATGTCCATGAGCCCCTCGGCGATGCACTGCTGGTACACCTGCTGGGTGGCGGGAATCACGATACAGCGCACGTCGGGGTGCACCGTGCGACCCTTGAGCACCGCGGCGGCCTGGCGCATGTCGTCCAAGCGGCCGTTGGTGCAGCTGCCGATGACCGCCTGGTCGATGCGCACATCGCGGGCCTCGGCCACCGGGCGCGTGTTGCTCGGCAGGTGCGGGAAGGCCACCGTCGGCACGATGTCGGCGGCATCAATCGCGATGACCTGGGCGAACTCGGCGCCCTCGTCGGAATAGTAGGCGGTGTAGGGGCGCTCGGCGCGACCGTCCATATAGGCGCGGGTCACGTCGTCCACCGGGATGAGGCCCGCCTTGCCGCCGGCCTCGATGGCCATGTTCGAAATGGACAGGCGCTCGTCCATGGGCATGGTCGCAATGGCGCTGCCCGTGAACTCCATGGCCTTGTACAGGGCCCCATCCACGCCGATCATGCCGATGATGTGCAGGATGACGTCCTTGCCCGTCACGCCCGGGGCCAGCTCGCCGTCGATGACGAACTTGATGGTCTCGGGCACCTTGAACCAGGCTTTGCCCGTCGCCATGCCCACGCCGGCATCGGTAGATCCCGCACCCGTGGAGAACGCGCCGAGCGCGCCATAGGTGCAGGTATGGCTGTCGGCGCCGATGATGAGGTCGCCCGCGCCCACGACGCCCTGCTCGGGCAGCAGCGCGTGCTCGACGCCCATGCAGCCCACCTCGTAGTAGTGGGAAATGCCCTGCTCGCGCACGAAATCGCGCACGATCTTGGCCTGCTCGGCGCTCTTGATGTCCTTGTTCGGCACGTAGTGGTCGGGCACGAGAATCACGCGATCGGCGTCGAACACCGCGTCGGTGATTTCGCGGACGGTCTTGATGGCGATGGGGGCCGTGACGTCGTTGGCGAGCACCAGGTCGAGATCGCATTCGATCAGCTGGCCGGGCACCACCTCGTCGAGCCCCGCATGGGCGGCGAGAATCTTCTCCGCCATGGTCATGGGACGAGTCAAGGGAAGCTCCTTTACGCAAACGCAAACCTTACCTAAAACCGCGTAATTGTAGCACCGCGTCAATTTCCAATAGGTTTCCCCGCAGTCATCTGCAAGATTTTCCACGCAAAGGCGCCGCGTCGAAAGCCACAACACAAAACGCGCCAGCGCTCGCAGGTCTCCAGGAAGGCGGCCTTGTCGTCACCGGAGAAGCCGAGGGCATCGGCCAGAGCATCGAGCGCGTCGACCCTCGTCTTCCTCTCTTACTTTACCGTGGGATGCTGCGGGGCCCTGCAACAGGAAGCCGACGCGGCAAGGCGCGGGCTAGTAAACGCTGCCGCAGGCATAGCGGAGGGGCGGCGAAAGTGCCGCCCCTCTGGGTCATACAGACTGAAAACGAAGGCAGCTGCTTACTCTTGCAGCGCAGAGCACAACGCATCCAGCAGCGTGATGGCGTAGTGCTGGGCAGAGCGCTCCGGGCCGGCCTCAAACCACACGGTGCCGGGCAACAGCACCGACAGGCGGGGCCAATCGGCGTCGCGGGCCACATCAACGGCCGAGGCCAGACGCAGGGAAAGCGTATCCTCCTCTTCGTAGGAAACCAGCGGCACGCCCGCATCGGCGTCCTTGGCGTCCAGCAGCACGTGCACGAGCATCATGGACGCATCGGGCGGCACCGACAGGCTGTCGGCGCTGATGATCTTCGAGGCGGGGTTAGTCGCCTGGGACAAATTCGACATGCGCAAAGCCACGGAGCGGGAGAACTCGTCAGTGCCGAACAGGCACACGGCGTTGCGCTCGAGCACGTCGGCCGCACGAGCGAAGCCCAAGTGGCGCACCGAACCGTGGGTGGCCTCCTTGCCAACCCACGAATGAGCCAAATTCCGCAGCGCCGCATAGGTGTAGGCGCCCGAAATGCCATCGGAGGGCAGACCGAGGTTCAGCTGGAAGCGCCGCAGAGCCTCTTCGGTATGGGCGCCGAAGATGGCGTCGCGCGCACCGTAGAAGAACCCGAGCGCACCGAGAGCCTGCTGCAACTCGAGCACATCGTGGCCGTGGAAGTACGGCATGCGCAAATACAGCGTGCGATCGCCCAAATTGTAGGAAGCGTCCACCAGAGCAGACCAGACCTTCTCGGTCACTTCCTCGCTCACCGGCAAAGCAGACTCGGCCAAAAAGGCGGCCAAGGCTTCCACGGTAGCATCGTCGAAGGTACCAGTGACGGCATCCTCGGGCAAGTGCCCTATGCGGGCCAGGCGCGCCTGCACATCCTCGACAGCGGCTCCCGTGTCATTTTTTTTGATAGGCTCCATTATTTCAACCTGTTCACGAACCAGTCGGCCATGGATACGAGCAGATCACGGTACGGCGAGGGCGGCAACGCCCCGGCCAGCCGCGCTTTGGCGTTAAGCGTGAGATCCTCGGCGAAGGTGCGGGCGTACTCGATGGACCCCGCCTCCTCCATGATGGCCACGGCCTCGGCGAGCACCTCCGGGTCGCGCTCCTTGGACGAGAGAATCTCAATCAGCCGCTCGCGGGCGGCGGGCTCGGCATTCTGCAGGGCATGCACCACCACCAGCGTGCGCTTGCCCTCGGTGATGTCGCTGCGGAAGTCCTTTTTCTTGGCCTCGTCGGTGCCCACCAGGTTCAAAAGGTCGTCCTGAATTTGGAAGGCAAGGCCGGTATCCAAGCCGTAGCTGCGCAGGGCCTCCACCGTCTCGTCGTCGGCACCGCCCACGATGGCGCCCACCGCCAGCGGCACGGCGCCGGAGTAGTGGGCCGTCTTGTGGATGGCCATAGTGAGGTAGTCCTCGGGGGTGATGTCGTAGCGGCCGTCGCGCGCCCAGCCCAAATCGAGCGCCTGGCCCTCAACAGTGCGGCACGTCATGGAGATGAGCTCCTTGATGATGCGCACCTTCACGGCATCTTCCAGAAGCGGGTCGTTCACCACCGGACCGTTCACCATGGCAAGGGCCAGATCTCCCATGTTGATGGCCAGGCCCAAGCCCTCGGTGAGATGCAGGCACGGCTCGCCGCGGCGAAGCTCGGCCTCGTCGGCGATGTCGTCGTGGACGAGCGCCGCGGAATGGAAGTGCTCGATGGCCGCCGCCGAGGTGACGGCACGGTTCGGATCGCCGCCCACAGCCAGGCACGCGGCGAAGCAGATGAGCGGACGGTGGCGCTTGCCCGCGTTCTCGCTGTAGCGGCGCAAAGGCGCGTACAGATAGCGGTCCACGTCCTGGTGGGCGCCATGGGGAATATAGCTGTTGACCAGCTCTCCGACCGGGTCGGCGTAACATTTCAGGTAGTCTGCGAACGAGGAGGGCGTCTCATCGACGCAAGCGAGGATTTCGGTGATGTTCTTCATAGCGCTTTCTTGCCGTCGGTCAATCGTTTCAGCGTCGAACCATGATACCACGGCCCGCGCCTGCCGACGCGCACGCCCCGAGCGCGAACGAGATTGTAAGATTGAACGGCAAAAGAGGCAGCCGCAAGCCGAAGCGCACCTCGCACGCTGCAGCCTAAACGAGCCGCGCATATTCTCGGTAGCGTCATGATTCAAGCTCATGCTCAGCAACGAGAATTCTCGAAAGCAGCTTCGCCTTCGTCCACCGAATGGGCACTCCCCCAAACCGCTCCTCTGTCGCAATTGAGGGTGGATATTTTGACGGAAAGTCGATAAAGTAGGGGCACTATGGTTCGGGCGCATTCGGTCTTATCGCCTTAGGCGCCCGTAGCGCAACACGCAAAAATGACCGGAAGGGGCTTTGGGAACGTGAGCGTCCCCTTTTTCATCAAGTCGCGGAAAACAACCAGGCTATCGGCTCTGGTTCTGGCGGCGTGCCTTCTGCTCTCGGCGCTTCTGGCAACCGAGCCCGTCGCCTATGCCGAGCCCGCCTCCGCACCCGCCGCGAACCACTCCCTGTCTTCGGGCGTTTGCGACGCACTCTGGATTTTCTCTCACCGTGTCAGCGAATCGGGCCAGGACATTCTCACGGAAAAGGCCCTGGAAGAGTCGCGTCGCAGCGACGCCGAAGCCGAGCGGCAGCTGCTGAGCACCCTGAACGAGGAGGGCGCGCTCTACGCTGAAGAGGTGGCTGCCAGCCGCGCGGCCCAGGAGGCGGCCGCCAAGGAGATCATCCGCGCTGCCGACGACGCCGAGCACGCCATCGTCGGCAGCGCAGTGCCCAAACCCGAAGCACCCCCGGCCGCCAAGTCGGCACCCGCGAACTTGCTCTGCTTCCTTGGCGAGGAGGTCCCCTTCCAACAGGGCGGCCCCGCCGACATAGCGGCCCCCAACGGCTACGCGAGCACCTGGGTCGGCACCGGGCGCGTGACGGACAACGCCAACACGTACTTCATCGGGCACAACCCCGGAGTGTTCGCCCGTGTGATTGACCTCGAGCTTGGCGATAAGATCACGGTCTTCGACGACACCGGCGCCTCGCGCACCTACCACGTCTTCGACACGCTCATCCTGCCCAATGGCTCGAACTACTTCGTTTACGAGGGACGCATCGCTCCTATGGGCGAAACAATCACGCTTCAAACATGCTGCGCCGACAACCGGCACGTGCGCTGCGTGATGGCCCGCTAATCGCGCAATCGTGGTATTATGCTGAAACCGCGCAAGCGTGCGGTCTTCTCATTCGGGGGCGTGGCGGAATTGGCATACGCAGCGGACTTAAAATCCGCCTCTTCGGATTGTGGGTTCGAGTCCCACCGCCCCTACCATTTTTCTGCTCTCGGAAAATACGCCACCCTCAAGCGACGCGAACGCTACATGCGCGCGGCCTCGTAAATCATGCCGTGGAGGATGTCGGATTCGCTGGCGGTGTAGCTGGCGGCGCCGGCCAAACCGAGCACCTCCTCCAGGATAACGAGCCCGGCCACAATGACGCCGGCGCGCTTCGGGTCGAGGCCCACCGTGGCCCTGCGCTCCTCCAGCGTCTCGGCGGCGAGGCGCTTTTCGATGACGCGCAGCTGCTCATCGGTCACCTGCGCTTTGTGCACGCGCGAAGAGTCGTAGCTTTCCAGAGCCTCTCGGACACTCACAACGCTGGTAGCCGTGCCCGCCACAGCCACCACTCTGTCGATGACGAACCTCTCAGCATCAAGCTTTTCGAAATACGGAGCCATAGTCTCGCGAATCCACGCGCGCGCGGCAGTCAGCTGCTGCAGCGTCGACGGATCGCTGTGGAAGAAGCGCTCCGTCACGCGACGACAGCCGATGTTGAAAGAGTGGGAGGCGACGGGATCTTCGCCGAAGCGACCGGCCACCACTTCCGTAGAGCCCCCACCGATATCTACCACAAGCAGGTTCTCGCCGGGAAAATCGCTGGAAGCGCCCATAAAAGTGAGCTGGGCCTCGCGCTGGCCGGGGATGACCGCCAGTTCCACGCCGTGCTCGGCGAGCTGGCGCACGAAATCCGGACCGTTTTCCGCATCGCGCGACGCAGAGGTGGCCATGGCGAGAAGCCGCTTCACCGGATGGCCTGCGGTATCGAAGCGGGCGAGCACCGCCAAGTAGCCATCCACCGTGGAAAGCACGCGGTCGATGGCCTCTTGGGACAGGCAGCCCGTGGCATCCACGCCCACGCCGAGGTCGGTGATGGCGTATTCCTTGGCAAGGTCGACAATGCGACCGTCTTCTACGTCGGCCACGAGCAGTCGGCAGGTAACCGTTCCAATATCGAGGGCCGCGTAGCGACCGTCAGCGTAAGGCATCATTCCACTCCAAAGATGGGATCGAGCAGATCGGAGTACCAAGTGTCAGCGGCAACAATGTCCTCGGAGACGATATTGCCGCGGAACGTGGAGGCCTCCTCCTTCTCAGCGAGGCCGCCCACCGAGACAGCGTGCTCGCCCTCGCGCACCCAGCCGAGCTGCGTGCGGGCCGCGTCCTCGACGCCGGCATCGGTGGAAAGCGCATTTACCTGGGCTTCGATGGCGGCATTGCGATCGACAACGGCGGCGTACTCGGCAGCCAGGCGGTCGCGCTCGCGAATATCGATGTAGAGCTGCTGGGCCGGCGCGTACAAGAACACCGCGCCAAACGCCAGGCACAGCGCCGTGGCGCAGGCGACGACAAAGGGCGCGCGCGTGAAGAAGGGGCGCTTGTCGCTCGGCGCCTTGAAGCGCTCGCTGCGAGCGGAGCTTTTCTGCTGCATGCGGGACGAGCGCTTGTGCGAGGCGCCCATCTCGCCTTTGTACACCGCGGCGCGCGGTCCGCCCTGCGAGGCATCGGAAGGCTTGCCCGCCTCGTACTGCCGATAATAGGCACGACCGGCGCGCTCCTTGGCGCGCTGGCGGCGCTTCTTGCCAAACTTTGAGGTCAGGCGGCCGACCGGGCCCAAGGGAGCTTCCAGCCCGGTATCGTCGGGCTCGACCTCGCGCAGGGCCCCGCGCGATTCCAGGGAAGAGGGCCCGCGGTGGGCATCGCGCACGGAAAGCGGCGCATAGGGCGCAGCCGAGCGAACCGAAGAGCGACCGGCCGTTGCGCGAGCGCCCGCCTTCGAACGGCTGCTTGCCGCAGCGCGGGAGTTCGCCGCGACACCGCCGCCGACGCCCACCGTGCGCCCCGCAGACGTCGTGCGCCGGAACCCGCGAGGTCGGCTCGTCACCGCCACTTCGAAATCGGGGTCATCGGCAAAGCGGCCGGCATGGACACGCCCGCCTGAAGCGCTCCCCTGCCGCGCGAAGCCCGCCCCGTCCATCGCATGACGACGCGACGACGCGGCCCCCGCGGACCCACGACGGCCCGAGGCGGCGCGGCGCGCTGCGTCGAAAGATACGATATTCGCCTGTCGTGGCACGGGAGTTCTCGGGTTCCTTTCGCTGCCGGGGTTCGTTTCTAGTGCAGGTAGTCAGTCGAAAGCGTTCAGTTCTGTCGGGCGCAAGCGCCCCTTGCTCATAAGTCGAGACTTCGGACGAAAGCGCCCCATTTCTCGAAGGAGGCATCGCTGATGGCGTGCTCCATCTGGCAGGCCTCGACTTCCGCAACCTCGGGATCTATTCCGACGGCTTTGGTGAGGAAGTCGAACAGCATGCGATGGCGGTCGAACACCGACCGACCGTAGGCATAGCCCGCCTCGGTCAGCGTGATATCGCCGTAGTGCGGCTGCACGACCAGCTCCTGCTCCTTGAGGGAGGAGATGGCCTTGTTCACCGACGCCTTGGAGACACCCAGCTTGTTGGCCACGTCCACCGAGCGCACGGGGACATCGGTCGTGCCTCCCAGCATGACGATGGCCTCGAGATAATCCTCGTGGGACATGGATGTCTTAACCACAGCTTACTCCTTATCGAACAAGTCCGAACATCATAGCACGGCCCCACCGATAAAAAGAGGCTCGGAGCCGAAAGTTCCGAGCCTCTTTCACATTGTCTTCGCCAAACGGTTTAGGAGCCGTTATGAGCCGCGGCGACCGCGGCCCTCGCCATACGCTGCGCCGCTTGGCAACACGGCGGATCGCCCTGGCCGGCTTGGGACTGCTCTGCACCACCGCACGCTGCCGCAGAGCAGCGCGAGCAGCCGGCGCAGCCCTGCTCGCCATCGCCGCAGTGGTCGCCGCAATCGCACAGGCCGCGACGCGTCATGCGGCGAACCGCAAGCGCGGCCAAACCGAGGATGACCAGCAGAATAACGAACGTTGGCGCGTTAAGGGCAAGCTCTTGCATGGGCTCTCCTTTCGAACTTAAGCGCTCTTACTCACAGGCTTGAGTGCAGCAGCGGCTTTTGGCGTGGCAGCGGGGCGGAACAGCAGGAAGAGCATACCGGCGGCCACCACGATGGCCAGAGCCGTGAAGGGGTTGAAGGAAACCTCGCCGGTGGCCAGGCCAACGAACTGGTAGAGCATGAGGCCCACGCACCACGCGAAGGCGGTCATGTAGCCGATGGCGGCCCAGGTCCACTTCGCGGACATCATCTGGCGGCGGATAGTGCCGATGGCGGCGAAGCAGGGGGCGCACAGCAGGTTGAAGGCACAGAAGGCCATGATGGCGGCGCTGCTGCCGCCGAGCATGGCGGCAAAGGACGCCCACAGGCTCGGGTCGGTCTCGCCGACCTCCTCGCCGAGGCTCGTGATGACGCCCACGGTAGCCACGACGTTCTCCTTGGCCACAAGCCCCGTGATGGAAGTGACGGTGGACTCCCAGTTGCCGAAGCCGAGCGGCGCGAAGATCCAGGCGAGCAGATTGCCGAGGCCAGCCATGAGGCTGTACTGGATGTAGTCGTCCATCTCGGGATCGAGCAGGCCGAAGGCGCCCTCGTAGAAGCCGAAGTTCAGCAGGAACCAGATGACCATGGAGGACAAAAAGATGATGGTACCGGCTTTCACCACGTAGCTGCGCACGCGCTCCCACATGGACAAAAGCACGTTCTTCACCGTAGGCAGATGGTACTGGGGCAGCTCCATGATAAAGGGAGCCACCTCGCCGGCGAAGGCGCGGAACTTCTTCAGGATGATGCAGGACAGGATGATGGCGGCCAGGCCCAGGAAGTAGAACACCGGAGCGACCCACCAAGTGGCCTCGTAGTCGCCGCCGGCAAGCGCGCCGAACACGAGCGCGATGATGGGCAGCTTGGCGCCGCAGGGAATCATCGTGGTGGTCATGATGGTCATGCGACGATCTTTCTCGTTCTCGATGGTCTTGGTGGCCATGACCGCGGGCACGCCGCAGCCAGACGCGATGAGCATCGGGATGAAGGACTTGCCGGACAGGCCGAAGCGGCGGAAGATGCGGTCCATGATGAAGGCGACGCGGGCCATGTACCCGCAGCCCTCCAAAAAGCCGAGCAGGATGAACAGCACGATCAGCTGCGGGATGAAGCCGATGACGGCGCCCACGCCGGCGATGATGCCATCGAGCACAAGGGACTGCACCCAGGGGGCCGCGCCGATGGACTCGAGCCAGTCGCCCACCACGACGGGCACGCCGGGCACGTAGAAGCCAAAGGCGGCCGGGTCAGGCTCTTCCAGCTCGCCGGCCTCGAAGGCGGCCACGCCCTCGTCGGTCTCAAGGATGCCCTCGAACTCCTCGACGGCTGCGTCGTACTGCTCGGTGCCGGTGTAGAGCCAGCCGTCGCCGAACAGGCCGTCGTTGGCCCAGTCGGTCACGAGCGTGCCCACGGTGGACACCGAGATGTAGTACACAAGGAACATGATGATGACGAAAATCGGGATACCAAGGATGCGGTTGGTGACCACGCGGTCGATCTTCTGGGTGGTGGTCTCGGCCTTCGGCGACTTCTTCACACAGGCGTCGCACACAGAAGCGATGTTGTCGTAGCGCTCGTTGGTGATAATGGACTCGGCATCGTCGTCCTCGGCATTTTCCACAGCGTCGCGGATGGCAGCGATCTTGGAGAGGTCGGCGGCCGGCAGGTTCAGCTTGTCCACGGTGAGTTGCTCGCCTTCAAAGAGCTTGATGGCATACCAGCGAGCATAACGACCGGCGATGCGGTCGCCGGCGATGTCGATGATACGGGCGAGACCCTCCTCCACGGGGGCGGAGAAGCTCAGAGTGGTCGCCGGGGCGCAGCCCTTCTCGGCGGCCTTCTTGGCGGCCTCGATGACCTCGGCGGTGCCGCGACCCTTGAGGGCGGACGTCTCCACGATGGGGCAGCCCAGGCGCTTAGAAAGGCCGGCCACGTCGATAGCGTCGCCGTTCTTCTCCACGAGATCCATCATGTTCAGGGCGATGACCACCGGAATGCCCAGATCGATGATCTGGGTGGTGAGGTAGAGGTTGCGCTCGAGGTTGGTGGCGTCCACCAGGTTCACCACGACATCGGGCGCACCGCTCATGAGGTAGTCGCGCGTGACGATTTCCTCGGGGGTGTAGGGCGACAGCGAGTACACGCCGGGCAGGTCGGTGATGGTCACCGACTTGTCGTGCCGCCAGGGGCCTTCCTTCTTCTCAACGGTCACGCCGGGCCAGTTTCCCACGTACTGGTTCGCGCCGGTCAGATCGTTGAACATGGTCGTCTTGCCGCAGTTGGGGTTGCCGGCAAGGGCGATGTTGATTGCCATGATCAGCCTTTCCTTCTCCAAAACGTTGTGCGTGCCGAAGGCTTTCGCACGCTCTCCCAAGCGTCCTTCGGTGTTCGTTAAAGTTAGGTATAACTAACTACTGGGGAGAAAAAATGCGCCCTTGAGCGCACAGGACCCTCCGCCAATCAGCGCGGGTCGCTTGAGGCGTGCTCGCTTTAAGCAATGAGCACCGTTTCCGCCTCGTCCTTGCGAAGCGAGAGCTCAAACCCGCGAACGGTCACCTCAATGGGATCGCCCAAGGGGGCCACCTTGCGCACGAACACGTCGGTGCCCTTCGTGATGCCCATGTCCATAATGCGGCGCTTCACGGCGCCCTCGCCTACCAGGCGGCGCACGGTAGCCGACTGGCCCACGGCCACATCGCGCAGGGTCTTGTCCTCGGCCATAGTCCTTCCTTTCTGTGTTCCTCTGAAACGAACGCGACGGGAGACACGGCCAGCCGCCGCCTTCGGGCGGCGGTCAGTCGCTCTCGCATCGCCAAGCCGGTTACCTTAGGCGACGATAATCTTCGATGCCACGCTGCGATCGAGGGCCACGCTCGCCCCCTTGATCTGCACGATGAAGTTCCCCGCCTGCTCGGAAATGACGGACACAGACGCACCCTCGACGAACCCCAGGTTCTCGAGATGGTGGTGCACCTCTCCCTTTCCGCGCACGCGGACGACTTTCGCCGCGTCGCCACTCCGCAGAAACGCGAGCGGCATCGGCTGGCACGTTGCTCCGACGCTGTCGGCGTGACAGCGGGCGCCTTCCACAACCATTGCTTGGCTCATTGCGACTCCCATCAAAGTTAGATGCATGCAACA